>NZ_DLJW01000077.1:0-7967 GCF_002477705.1 Stenotrophomonas sp. UBA7606
CTGACCAGCGTCTACCGCACGTCCAAGGCGGTGATGCGCGGCATGATGAAGGCGCGCAAGGGCCGCATCATCAATATCGCCTCGGTCATCGGTGTCACCGGCAATGCCGGCCAGGCCAACTATGCCGCCGCCAAGGCCGGCATCATTGCCTTCTCCAAGTCGCTGGCCAAGGAAATCGGCAGCCGCGGCGTGACCGTCAACGTGGTCGCACCGGGCTTCATCGATACCGACATGACCAAGGATCTGCCCGAGGACGCCAAGGCGGCGATGCTCGGCCAGGTCGCGCTGGGCCGCCTCGGTGAGCCGGCAGATATCGCCAAGGCGGTGGGTTTCCTGGCCGGTCCGTCGGCCAGTTACATCACCGGCGAAACCCTTCACGTGAACGGTGGCCTGTACATGCCGTAAGCGTGGCGTGCATGGACTGCACCCAAGTGGTTGATCTTCGCGGGGTTTTTGTTGAGAAACACTGCCGCGACGGTTTCCACTACACTATCCCACGGCCAGCCTTGGGGGCTGGCATCTTTTGAACCACTACTCCATCTGGAGCGATATCCAATGAGCACCATCGAAGAACGCGTCAAGAAGATTGTTGTTGAGCAGCTTGGCGTCAAGGAAGAAGAAGTCACCACCAGCGCATCGTTCGTCGATGACCTGGGTGCAGACTCGCTGGACACCGTCGAGCTGGTGATGGCGCTGGAAGAAGAGTTCGAGTGCGAAATCCCGGACGAAGAAGCCGAGAAGATCGGTACCGTCCAGGCTGCCATCGACTACGTCAAGGCACACGTCAAGGCCTGATCCAGGTCTGACAAGGCGCGGTCGGCAAGCATGTCAGCCGCGTTGCAAATCCATGGGGCCGCTGATGCGGCCCTGTGCTTTTAAGCTTCAATCCCCCCGTGCGCGGGGCCAGGAGAATCCGCAATGAGTCGTCGCGTCGTCGTTACCGGCATGGGCATGGTGTCGCCGCTGGGCAATGATCTGGCCAGCAGCTGGGAAGGCATCATCAATGGCCGCTCGGGCATTGGCCCGCTGACGAATGTTGCAGATAACTATCTGGAACGTTTCACCACCAAGATTGCAGGTGAGGTCAAGGATTTCGACATCACCGCCGACAACCCCCTGTTCGGCAAGTACCGGGTCAGTGGCAAGGATGCCAAGAAGATGGACCCGTTCATCCATTACGGCCTGGGTGCCGCCTTCATGGCGCTGCACGACTCGGGCCTGGAAATCACCGAGGCCAACGCCGAGCGCATTGGCGCCATTGTTGGCGCCGGCATCGGCGGCCTGCTGGGCATCGAAGAGCAGACCATCGAGTTCCACGAGGGCAAGAAGATCTCGCCCTTCTACGTGCCCAAGACCATCATCAACATGCTGCCGGGCCAGCTGAGCATCATCGCCGGGCTGAAGGGGCCGTCGTTCTCGGCGGTATCGGCCTGTGCCACGTCCAACCATTCCATTGGTACGGCGATGCGCATGATCCAGTACGGCGATGCCGACGTGATGGTTGCCGGTGGCGCCGAGCGTGGCTCCTCGCCGACCGCACTGGGCGGCTTCTGCGCGATGAAGGCCATGTCCACCCGCAACGACGAGCCTACCAAGGCCTCGCGTCCGTGGGACCAGGGCCGTGACGGCTTCGTGCTGGGCGACGGTGCAGGCATTCTGATCCTGGAAGAGTACGAGCACGCCAAGGCACGTGGCGCGAAGATCTACTGCGAGCTGGCTGGTTTCGGCGCAAGCTCCGACGCGTACCACATGACCGCCCCGAGCGAGAACGGCGAAGGTGCCGCCCGCTGCATGGTGGCGGCAATGAAGGACGCTGGCGTCACCCCGCAACAGGTGGGCTACCTCAACGCACACGGCACCTCCACGCCGCTGGGCGACCTGGGCGAGACCATGGCGATGAAGACTGCCTTCGGCGAGCACGCTTACAAGCTGTTGGTCAGCTCCACCAAGTCGATGACCGGCCACCTGTTGGGTGCGGCTGGCGGCGTGGAAGCGATCTTCTCGGTGATGGCGCTGGAAACCGGCATCATCCCGCCGACCATCAACCTGGAAAACCCCAGCGAAGGCTGCGACCTGGACTACGTGCCGAACGTGGCGCGCAAGGCCAATGTCGACGTGGTGATGTCCAATGGCTTCGGTTTCGGCGGCACCAACGGCACGCTGGTGTTCAAGCGGATTTAAAGGTTCAAAGCCCCGCTAAAAGCCCCTCTCCCCTCGGGAGAGGGGTTGGGGTGAGGGTAAGGCCGAAGCAACAACGGTGACCGGCCGATTGGGCGCCAGCTCTTGGCAGTCAAACATTGCCAGCCGCCCGCACCCTCATCCGCCCCTTCGGGGCACCTTCTCCCGGCGGGAGAAGGGCGCGCTCCTTCCAGACTTCCCCGGGCCCACGATGCACATCCTCCCCCTGCACGCCGATACCGACCTGCTGGCGCTGCATCGGCTCGCACCGCATCGCTACCCGGTCCTGCTTGAATCCACCGCCGCCGGCAAGCTCGGCCAGTGGGACATGCTGCTGATCGCCAACGGCAACCAACTCCTGCTCAATCCCGACGGCAGCCTGCAGCGCGAAGACGGCAACGCGGTCGACGGTGACTTCCTTGCCGCACTCGACCGTGATTGGCAGGCCCTGCACCAGCCGCGCAACCCGATGGCCGCGGACATCCCGTTCCGCGGCGGCTGGGCACTGCTGCTCGATTACGAGCTGGCCCAACAAGTCGAACCCATCCTGCAGCTGCCACAGCGCAGCGACGGCCTGCCAAGCGCCGTCGCCCTGCGTTGCCCGGCCGCGGTACTGCGCGAACGCGACAGCGGCCGCTGCATCGCCATCGCCGAGGATGACGCCGCCGACCTGCTCAGCCGGCTCCAGCACGATCAAACGCAAACCGCGCAGCTGCCGCCCTTGCCGCACTGGCATGGCCCCAGCGCCATCGCTGAAGACGCAGGCGAACGCTTTACCGACGGCGTGCGCAACGTCATCGACTACCTGCATGCAGGCGACGTATTCCAGGTGAACCTGTCCCGCCGCTGGCAGGCGCACTTCGATGCGCCGTTGGCACCCGAGGCCCTGTATGCGCGCCTGCGCCGGGCAAACCCGGCGCCGTTCGCCGGCCTGTTCACGGCCGCTGGTCGCGCCGTGGTCAGTTCCTCGCCCGAGCGCCTGGTTTCGGTCAGTGGCGACCTGGTACAGACCCGTCCGATCGCCGGCACCCGCCCGCGCTTCGAAGGCGACGACGATGCCGCGCGCATCCAGGAACTGGTGGGCCATCCCAAGGAGCGCGCCGAGCACGTGATGCTGATCGACCTGGAGCGCAACGACCTGGGCCGCATCGCCGCGCCCGGCAGCGTCGAGGTCGATGAACTGATGACCGTGGAAAGCTACGCCCACGTGCACCACATCGTCAGCAACGTGCGCGCCCGCCTGCGCCCGGACGTGACCCCGGGGCAGGTGATCGCCGCCACCTTCCCCGGCGGCACCATCACCGGCTGCCCCAAGGTGCGCTGCATGGAGATCATCGCCGAGCTGGAGCAGACCGCGCGCGGCGCCTATACCGGCGCCTTCGGCTGGCTGAACCGCGACGGCGACATGGACCTGAACATCCTGATCCGCACCGCCGAAGTGCAGGGCAACACCGCCAGTTTCCGCACCGGCGCCGGCATCGTGGTGGATTCGGACCCGGCCAAGGAGCTGGACGAAACCCGGGCCAAGGCGCGCGGCCTGTTGCGGGCGCTGGACCCGCAATAATGAACGCCGTTTTGGCGGGCGCTGCCGCCAGCGCGGTATCCTGCGCATCGGTTCTTTGAAGACGGGGTGACCATGGCGGGTGCCAAGCGCGGATGTCTGCTGGTGCTGGCGGTGTTGGTACTGCTGGTGGCATTGGCTGGCGCAGGTGCGGCCTGGTTGTGGCAGCGGCAGGGCAGCTTTGCCGACGCGCCGCTGACGCCGTCCGCCGAAAGCATGAGCATCGCCTCCGGTGACTCGTTCAACAGCATGCTGCGCAAGCTGCGCGCGGCGGGCGTGGAGGAGGGGGATGACCTGCAATGGCAGCTGCTGGCGCGCCAGTTGGATGCTGCAGGCAAGCTCAAGGTGGGCGAATACGCACTGGACCCGGCACTTACCCCGCGCCAGCTGCTGCTGAACATGCGCCAGGGCAAGGTGCTGCAGCACCGCGTCACCATCGTCGAGGGCTGGAACATCCGCCAGCTGCGTGCCGCCTTGGCACGTGCGCAGCCCTTGCAGCATGAAACAACCGACCTGTCCGACACCGAGTTGATGGCTAGGCTGGGCTTCCCCGACCAGCACCCGGAAGGCCGCTTCCTGCCCGAGACCTATGTCTACCAGCGTGGCGACAGCGACGTGGATGTGCTCAAGCGCGCCCATGCCGCGATGGAAAAGGAGCTGGCCGCCGCCTGGGCCGAGCGCAGCGATGACCTGCCGCTGACCTCGCCCTACGAGCTGCTGATCCTGGCCTCCATCATAGAGAAGGAAACCGGTCTGGCCAGCGAGCGCCCGCAGATTGCCGGCGTGTTCGCGCGCCGCCTGAAGCTGGGCATGCGCCTGCAGACCGACCCGACCGTGATCTACGGCATCGGCAGTGCCTACGACGGCAATATCCGCAAGGTGCACCTGACCACCGACACGCCGTACAACACCTATACCCGTGCCGGTCTCACGCCCACACCCATCGCCATGCCGGGCCGTGATGCGCTGCATGCCGCGGCGCGGCCTGCACCCGGCGACGCGCTGTACTTCGTCGCCGTGGGTGACGGTAGCGGCGCCCACGTTTTCTCCGCCAGCTATGGCGAGCACAACAGTGCCGTCGCGCAGTACCTGCAGCGGCTGCGCGACAAGAAAAAAGAGGCAGTAGAACAATGAACCAAGCGTTGTTGCGGCACCCGCATTTCGTCAGCCTGGAAGGCGGCGAGGGTGCAGGCAAGACCACCGCCATCAATGCCATTCGTGACCTGCTGCGCGAGCGCGGGCACGAGGTGGTATTGACCCGCGAGCCGGGGGGCACGCCGCTGGCCGAACGCATCCGCAACCTGGTGTTGAAGCCGGATGAGGAGATCGCCGGCGAGCCACTGTCGGCCGAGGCCGAGCTGCTGTTGGTGTTCGCCGCACGCGCCCAGCATGTGCGGCAGGTGATCCGCCCGGCACTGCAGCGTGGTGCCTATGTGCTCAGTGACCGCTTCACCGATTCCAGCTTTGCCTACCAGGGTGCCGGCCGTGGCCTGGACCTGCAGTGGATCGGCGATCTGGAAAAGCGCGCAGTAGGTCTGCAGCCGGGCCTGACCCTGCTGCTGGATGTGGACGTGGCCATTGGCCGCGCCCGCGCCAATGGCCGCGACCTGTGGCCGGACCGCATCGAGAGCGAGCAGGACGATTTCTTCCAGCGCGTGCGTGCGCAGTTCCGCCAGCGGGCGCAGCAGGACCCGCAGCGCTTCCGCCTGATTGATGCCAGCCAGGACCAGGCCGGCGTGGCCGCGCAGGTGCGCAGCGCCGTCGCCGCTTGGCTGGAACAGGAGTTGCCCGCATGAGTGAGGCTTTCGCCCCCTGGCAGCAACGCGCCTTTGACCAGACCGTGGCCGCGCTGGACGGTGGTCGCCTTGGCCATGGCCTGCTGCTGTGCGGCCCCGCCGGCATGGGCAAACGTGCGGTGGCGCTGGCCTTGGCTGCCCATGTGCTGGACAACGGCGCCGATGCCGCCGCTCGGCAGCGCAACGCGCAGCTGATCGCCGCCGGCAGCCACCCGGACCTGCAGCTGGTGTCATTCATCCCCAACAAGACCGGTGACAAGCTGCGCACCGAGATCATCATCGACCAGGTACGCGAGATCTCGCAGAAGCTGGCGCTCACCCCGCAGTACGGTGTAGCCCAGGTGGTGATCGTGGACCCGGCCGATGCGATCAACCGCGCGGCCTGCAATGCCCTGCTCAAGACGCTGGAAGAGCCGGCCCCGGGGCGCTACCTGTGGTTGCTCAGCGCCGACCCGGCGCGGTTGCCGCAGACCATCCGCAGCCGCTGCCAGCGCCTGGAGTTCCGCCTGCCGCCACGGGAGGAAGCGTTGGCCTGGTTGCAGGGCCGTGGCTATACCGAAGGCGTGGCGCGCGAGGCGCTGGACGCTGCGCGTGGCCACCCGGCGCTGGCCGACCGCTGGCTGCAGGGCGAGGGCATGGCCTTGCGCCGGCAGGTGGCCAACGAACTGGGCCAACTGCTGGCCGGCAAGGTCGGCAGCGTGGAGCTGGCGCAGCGCTGGACCGGTGACGGACACGCCGACCTGCGCCTGCGCCATGCCGCCGATCTGGCCCTGCAGAAAGCTGCTGACGGCTTGACCGATCCGGCGCGATTGAAGAAGCTGGCCGCCTGGTTCGATGCCGCCAACCGTACCCGTGACCTGCTGCGTACCACCGTGCGTGCCGACCTGGCCGTGGTGGAACTGCTGCTGGCGTGGGGCGCGGCCAACCAGGTGCAATCCAAGGGGACTATTCGATGAGTGCGATGAACGCCCGCCAGGGCATCCTTTCGCTGGCGGTCAAGGACAAGGCGGCGCTGTACAGCGCCTACATGCCGTTCGTGAAGAACGGTGGCGTCTTCGTGCCCACGCCCAAGCGCTACTTCCTCGGTGACGAGGTGTTCCTGCTGCTGACCCTGCCGGACTCCAGCGAGCGTCTGCCGGTGGCCGGCAAGGTGGTCTGGGTCACCCCGCTGGGCGCGCAGGGCAACCGCCAGGCCGGCATCGGCGTGCAACTGGCAGACGGCAACGATGGCGAGGCGATCCGCAACAAGATCGAGACGCTGCTGGCGGGCACATCCAGCTCGGACAAGCCCACGCAGACGATGTGACGTGATGTGAAGAAAAATGTTGACGTGCTCGCTCAGCCCCCTATAATGAGCGGCTCGCAACACGGGCGGTTAGCTCAGCGGTAGAGCATTGCCTTCACACGGCAAGGGTCACAGGTTCGATCCCTGTACCGCCCACCATGAAAATCAAAGTGTTGCAGAAGAACCGGCGAAAGCCGGTTTTTTGTTTTTGGCGATACGAGAGGACGCTACCCGCCCTGTGTCTGCAAATAGTTGAGACGTGAAGGTTTGTCTGGCGGGCTTGTAGAGATCGTGAGTAGCTGATGGGGCAGGACCTTGAAGCTGCTGGGGCTTGAGTAACAAGTCGAGTGCTGCCTGTGGAATCCATCGAAAGTGTTTCTGTCCGTTGACCGGTACTGTGAAATTTCGATGGAGCGCGCTTTGGGCGACCCTTAAGCTCTTGATGCCTGGATTGGCAGGCGGATAAGGAGCGTGACATGAACAAATGGATCAAGCGCGTTGTCGCCTTTGGTTTTCTTTCGATGTCCTGCTTTGGTGGAATTGCTTCGGCCGCGCAGTGTGAAAGACCTTGCTTCTATGCATATCAACGTTGCCTGAGTGTGGAGGCCGACAAGAATGCCTGTTTTGAGGCTTATCTTGCGTGCGTGGATATCAGCTGTGGCGGGAACCCTTGATGCAGCGCCACTGGCTGCATTTGCTTGATTGATACTGCGGTTGTTGATGAGGACTGATGGAGAGCTTGGTTCCCAAGCCGCGATCCCGGAAGTGCAAAACAGGGTCGACCAGTTGCTTGCTTCGATTGCGGTGTTGCTGTCGCAGGATGTGCGCTGACTGGAGTGCGGGATTCAAGTGCCGAGTATCTATTGGAGCTCTATGTCGGTTCGGTGTTGCGTGGGCTCCCGGTACTGCTTGAGATCTACTTGCCGGCAACAGGTACTGCGTTGGCCAGATCAGGCGCCGCGCGTCTGGGAGGTTGCAGCTTGTTGATCTTTTGGATTGTTCGCCAACGGACCCCGGGGCGCTGTGTCTGCCCGGGGCCGTTGGCCCTTTGGCCGGAAAGCATAGGTCAGAGTCAGGTTTATCTTGGCAAAGGCGCCTGTACTGCGGTCTGATTGCTGCATTGTTCTTGAAGGGATGCGACTGCGTG
>NZ_DLJW01000001.1:0-22648 GCF_002477705.1 Stenotrophomonas sp. UBA7606
CATGGCTCGGCACTACAACGCTCCCTCCCTTGCGCCGTAGGCGGAGGGGGAGGGCTGGGGAGGGGGGCTGTTCGCCGGGAAAGTCCCTGCCGAGCATGGCTCGGCACTACAACGCTCCCTCCCTTGCGCCGTAGGCGGAGGGGAGGGCTGGGGAGGGGGTGCTGTTGGCTGGGAAAGCCCTTTGCCGAGCATGGCTCGGCACTACATCCGGCGGGCAGTGCCGCTGATGCAGGCTCAGTCCGCGACTGGCGGTGTCCCATCCGCCGCCACACCGGGGGCAGGCACCGGTAAGGTGTCGGTCTCGTTCAATGCGGCGGCCTCGGCTTCCTTGGTCATCACCACGATGCTGATGCGGCGGTTGATCGGGTTCTGCGGGTTGGCCTTGTCGAACAGCACCGAGGAGGACAGGCCGACCACGCGCGCCACCTTGGCCTCGTCCATGCCACCTTCCAGCAACACCCGCCGCGCGGCGTTGGCGCGGTCCGCGCTCAACTCCCAGTTGCCGTAACCCAACTGGGTGGAATAGGCGGTGGTGTCGGTATGGCCGGTGATGCTGATGCGGTTGGGTACCTGGTTGATGAAGTGCGACAGCTCCAACAGGATCGTCCGCGTATACGGCATCAGGCGCGCGCTGCCGAGGTCGAACATCGGCCGGTTCTGCTGGTCCACGATCTGGATGCGCAGGCCCTCGGGGGTGATGTCCAGCAGCAGCTGGTCCTTGAATGGCTCCAGCGCCTGGCTCTTGCTGATCGCCTCCTGCAGCTCCTGCTTCAGCGCTTCCAGGCGCTGGCGTTCGCGTTCGCGCTCTTCCACCGGCGTGGGTACCGATTCCTGCCGGTTCTGGAAGGGATCGTTGCTGTTGCCGCGCGAGACATCGGTGGCGCCGCCCAGCTTGATCATCGAGGTGCTGGCGCCACCGGGGCCGGCCATGCCGGGGGCCGGGGTGCTGCTGGTCCCGCTCAGCGGGCTGGGGTTGCGGAAATATTCCGAAATCGCCGCGCGCTCGGGCTTGCTGGTGGCAGCCATCAGCCACAGCACCAGGAAGAAGGCCATCATCGCGGTAACGAAGTCGGCATAGGCCACCTTCCAAGAGCCGCCGTGGTGCCCGCCAGCCTTGACCTTCCTGACCCGGCGCACGATCACCGTAGGCTTGTTGTTGTCGCTCATGGCGCGGGCCTTACTTGACCGACTTCAGGTGCTGCTCGAACTCGCTGAAGCCCGGGCGCAGTGCCGAGGGCACGGTCTTGCGCGCGAATTCCAGCGCGATCTTCGGGTTATAGCCGCGCAGGCAGGCGAGCAGGGCCGTCTTCACCGATTCGTAGATGCGCGCATCCTGTTCGGCGCGTGCTTCCACCGCGGCCGCCAGCGGGCCGATGAAGCCGTAGCCCAGCAGGATGCCGAGGAAGGTGCCCACCAGTGCGCCGGCCACGTGGGCGCCGACTTCCTTGATGTCACCACCGATTGAGCCCATGGTGATGACGATGCCCAGCACGGCGGCGACGATGCCGAAGCCGGGCAGGCCGTCGGCCACCTTGTTGAGTACGTGCGCCGGTTCCAGCGCCTCGTGGTGGTGTTTTTCCAGTTCCAGTTCCAGCAAGGGTTCCAGCTCGTGCGGCTCGATGTTGGAGCCGATCATCAGGCGCAGGCAGTCGGTGATGAAGTCCAGCAGGTGGTGGTCGGCCAGCACCTTGGGGTAGTTGGCGAACACCGCGCTGTCCTGCGGGTTCTCGACATGCTCTTCCAGTGCCATGAAGCCTTCGCGGCGGGCCTTGTTGAGCAGTTCGTAAAGCAGGCTGAGCACGTCCAGGTAGTCCTGGCGCTTGTACTGCGGGCCTTTGAATACGCCGACGGTGGCTTTCAGTGTCTGCTTGACGGTCTTGATCGGGGTGCCGATCAGGAACGCGCCGAGAGCCGCGCCGCCGATGATGACCAGCTCATAGGGCTGCCACAGCGCGCCCAGGCGGCCGTGTGCGCCTACATAACCGCCGAGCACGGCAACAATGACAACCAGCAGGCCGACGAGAATGAGCATGGAAGGGGCGCGGAAAGGGGATATCCCGTTGTCGGCCGTCAACGGAAAATCTGTAGTGCCGAGCCATGCCCGGCTGGGTGCAGCAAACCCTGTAGTGCCGAGCCATGCTCGGCAGGAGCCTTGCCGGTAAAGCCTCAGCCGAGCATGGCTCGGCACTACGCAGGTGCTTATGCGGCGGGCTGTGCCTCGGCGCCGCCGCGCCGCAGCGGGTCGGGGTAGGGCTGGCCATTGTCGACAAAGGCCAGTGACACCGAGTTCAGGCAATGCCGCTCGAAGGTCGGCGGCGGGCCGTCCGGGAACACGTGGCCAAGGTGGCTGCCGCACCGTGCGCAGACGATCTCGGTACGGATCATGCCGTGGCTGGTGTCTCGGATCTCGCGCACATGTGCCGGTTCGAACGGTGCAAAGAAGCTGGGCCAGCCGGTGCCGGAATCGAACTTGGTGCTGGAGCGGAACAGCGGCAGCGCGCACAGCCGGCAGCAGTACACGCCCTCGCGCTTGTTATCCAGGAACACGCCACAGAACGGTGCCTCGGTGCCGTGGTGCAGCAGCACGCGTTGCTCCTCGCTGCTGAGGCCAGCGATTAGCGCCTCGCGCTGGGCGGGGCTGGGGGGAGTCAGGTCGAAGGCGGTCATGGCAGGGCATCCGTGGGGCAGGTGTCCATGGTAGGGGCGGGCAGCGGCCAGTCCAAGGTCGCATTCATGGCGGCGCAAGCCCGGCAGGTGCATGCTTGGTCGGTGGTCGCAAAGGAGATGTCGATGAAATCGAAGGGATATCTGTTGCTGGCCGTGCTGACAGCACTGCCGTCATTCGCGCAGGCTCAGCTCACGCAGCCGCCCGTCAGTACGTCGCGCGAAACGCAGCAGGATCAAGCGCAGCCGGAACCGTCGCGTCCGCCCAACAAGCCCAAGCCGGTTCCGAAGCCGAAGCCGGTTGTGCCGCCGCCACCGGTGCGGCCGATCTACGACAGCAAGGGCCAGTTGGCGCCGCATATGCGCCAGACCAGCCCGGGGCGGGTGCTGGATACGCGTACCAACCGTTATTACGACACCGTACCCAGCGGCATCGGCCAGAAAGTGGTGCCCCCGCCGGCAGGCACGCGATGACCCTGTAGTGCCGAGCCATGCTCGGCAGGAGCTTTCCAAGCCAACGTCAAAAGCACCCCTCCCCAGCCCTCCCCTTGGCCTGCAGCCAAAGGGAGGGGGCGTAGTGCCGAGCCATGCTCGGCAATGGGGCTTTACCGCTAGAACCCCCTGCCGCGCATGGCTCGGCACTACTCGGCGATGGGCAGGCACAGGGTCTCTTTGACCTCTTCCATCACGATGTAGCTTTTGGATTCACGTACGTGCGGCAAGGTCAGCAGGGTGCTGCCCAACAGCTTGCGGTAGGAGGCCATTTCATTGATGCGCGCCTTGAGCAGGTAGTCGAAATCCCCGGACATCAGGTGGCACTCCAGCACATTGGGCAGCTTCAGCGCGGCGCGGCGGAATTCCTCGAAAATGTCGCCGGACTTGTAGGCCAGGCTGATCTCCACGAACACCAGCAGGCTGGCCTTCACCGAGGATGGGTCCAGCCGCGCGTAATAGCCGGTGATCACGCCTTCGCGCTCCAGCCGGCGCACCCGCTCGGTGCAGGGCGTGGTCGACAGGCCGACGCGCTCGCCCAGCTCTGTGAAGGAGATGCGCCCCTCCTGCTGCAGGATGCGCAGGATCTTGCGGTCGATCTTGTCCAGTTCGCGGCTGCGGGTGGCCATGGTGGCTCTGCTTTTGATGAACGAAACGGGAAATTAACCTGATTCGGCAAGCTAATACAGGGAAAACAACTGGCTGACCCTGAATATACTGCGCGGTTCCTAGCCCCTGCCGTCCCGTGTGCAGGGAATGATGTGGTCCGGAGAAAGAAAATGCGCGTTCTGGTGCTTGGCAGCGGTGTGATCGGCACGACCAGTGCCTGGTATCTGCGGCAGGCCGGCTTTGAGGTCACCGTGGTGGACCGGCAGCCGGCCCCGGCGCTGGAAACCAGCTTTGCCAATGCTGGCCAGCTGTCCTTCGGCTATACCTCGCCGTGGGCGGCACCGGGCGTGCCGTTCAAGGCGATCAAGTGGCTGTTCGAGGAACACGCGCCGCTGGCGATCCGCCCTACCGCCGACCTCGCCCAGTACCGCTGGCTGTGGCAGATGCTGCGCAACTGCACCTCGGCCCGCTATGCGGTCAACAAGGCGCGCATGGTGCGGGTGTCCGACTACAGCCGCGATTGCATCAACGAGCTGCGCGCGTCCACCGGCATCGACTACGAAGGCCGCCAGCTGGGCACCACCCAGCTGTTCCGCACCCAGCAGCAGCTGGATGCCGCCGCCCAGGACATCGAGGTGCTGCGCCAATACGGCGTGCCTTACGAAGTGCTGGACCGCCAGGGCATTGCGCGGGTGGAGCCGGCGCTGGCGGGCAAGACCGAGATGCTGGTCGGCGCCCTGCGCCTGCCCGAAGACCAGACCGGCGATTGCCAGCGGTTCACCACCAAGCTGGCCGCGCTGGCCGAAGCCGCCGGCGTCGAGTTCCGTTTCGACCAGGACATCGCCTCGATCCAGCGTGACGGCGACCGCATCACCGGCGTGCGCATCAATGGCAAGCTGGAAACCGCCGATCACTACGTGATCGCACTGGGCAGCTATTCGCCGCAGCTGCTGGCACCGCTTGGCATGCAGCTGCCGGTGTATCCGCTGAAGGGCTATTCGCTGACCCTGCCGATCACCAATGCGGCGATGGCACCGAATTCGACCATCCTCGACGAGAGCTACAAGATTGCCATCACCCGCTTCGAGGACCGCATCCGCGTTGGCGGCATGGCCGAAGTAGCCGGCTTCGATCTGTCGCTGGAACCGCGTCGCCGCGCCACGCTGGAGAAGGTGGTCAAGGACCTGTATCCGGATGGCGGCGACCTGTCGCAGGCCAGCTTCTGGACCGGCCTGCGCCCGGCCACCCCGGACGGCACCCCGGTGATCGGCGCAACGCCGTATCGCAACCTGTTCCTCAATACCGGCCACGGCACCCTGGGCTGGACCATGGCGGCGGGCTCGGGCCGCTACCTGGCCGACCTGATGAGCGGCAAGCCGCCGCAGATCAGCACCGAAGGCCTGGATATTTTCCGCTACGGCAAGGGGCAGCACTGATGCGCCCGGCACAGGCACTGATCGACCTGGAGGCCCTGCGCCACAACTACCGCCTGGCCCGCCAGCTCGGTGGCGGCAAGGCGCTGGCGATCATCAAGGCCGATGCCTACGGCCATGGCGCGGTGCAGTGCGCGCGCGCGCTGCAGGACGAGGCCGATGGCTTTGGCGTGGCCTGCATCGAAGAAGCATTGGAACTGCGTCAGGCCGGCATCCGCGGCCCGATCCTGCTGATGGAAGGTTTCTTCGACGCGGCCGAGCTGCCGTTGATCGTCGAGCATGATTTCTGGGTGGTAGTGGCCACGTCCTGGCAGCTGGAAGCAGTGGAGGCGTTCAAGACCGATGCCACGCTGCGTATCTGGCTGAAGCTGGACAGCGGCATGCATCGCCTGGGCCTGTCGCCGGAAGAGTTCCGCGATGCGCACGCGCGCCTGAGCGCACTGCCGCAGGTGGGCCCGCTGGTGCTGATGACCCACCTGGCGCGCGCCGATGAGCTGGACAGCAACCGCACCCGCGAGCAGCTGGACGTGTTCATCCGTGCCAAGGAAGGGCTGGCAGGTGAAACCAGCCTGTGCAATTCACCGGCACTGTTGGGCTGGCCCGACGTGCACAGTGACTGGGTACGCCCGGGCCTGATGCTGTACGGCGCCGATCCGCTCTACCCGCAGCCCAGCCCGCACGCCGCGCAGCTGCGGCCGGTGATGACCCTGCAGTCGCGGGTGATCGCGGTACGCGAACTGGCGGCCGGCGAGCCGCTGGGTTATGGCGCGCGCTTTGTGGCGGAACAGCCGACCCGGGTGGGCGTGGTGGCGATGGGCTATGCCGATGGCTACCCGCAGTTCGCCCCCAATGGCACGCCGGTGCTGATCGACGGCGTGCCCGGGCAGCTGATCGGCCGCGTGTCGATGGACATGCTGACCGTGGACCTGACCGATCACCCGCAGGCTGCGCGCGGCAGCATCGTGCAGCTGTGGGGCAATGCGCCGACCATCTCGGAGCTGGCGCCGCGCTGCAATACCAGTGCGTATCGCCTGCCGTGCAGCCTCAAGCGCACGCCGCGCGTGTATCTGTCGGCGTGAAGCCTTTGCAGGATCCGGTAGTGGCGAGCCATGCTCGGCAGGATCCGGTAGTGGCGAGCCATGCTCGGCAGGCGCTTTTCCAGCAAGGCAGATGTAGTGCCGAGCCATGCTCGGCAGGCGCTTTGCCGGTGGACCCTCTGCCGAGCATGGTTCGGCACTACCGGTGAAACAGAAAGGGCCGCAATGCGGCCCTTTCCATTTCTACCTGCGATTTCTGCTTACAGCCCGGCGGTGCTGCGGTCGGCCTGCAGCTCACGCCGCAGCCAGTCGTTGATCAGGCGCTTCTCGTAACGCAGCGGGTCGGTGTCATTGGGCAGGCTGCTGTTGAACAGATAGCCGGTGTCACTGAGCTTGCGCTCGCCCTGGTCGATGACCTGGCCGTTGGCGTCGGTGAGGGTGAACTGCAGGTTGATCCGCGGCGGATAGATGTCACGCATGATGCGCACATCATCCATGCGCGGACCATGCCACGGCTCATAATCGCCGGCACGCTTGATGTCGGTGATGGTCACCTCCAGCTTCTGGCCTTCCGGCAACTGCTTGTCGGCTTGCTTGCGCAGGTGTTCGGCCAGGGTTTCCACCCAATTGCCACGCTGCGCATCCCAGCGGTTGCGGCTGTTGCGCAACTCGGTGAACTGGCTGGGATCGGTCCACTGCACCTGTACCGGGCCTTCTACGGCCAAGGCGCGGGGGGCGTCGGGAGCGTTCACGGTGCGCGGAGCGGCCTGGGCGGCGCCGGCAGCGAGCAGGCAGGCCAGGGCCAGCCCGGTCAAAGTCACGGTTTTCATGGCGTACTCCTTGGGCTGCGGGGAGGGTTGCATCCAGTGTGGGGCCGGGCCGGGTCCACTGCAATGAAGTACTTCACAGTAGGCTGACAGGGGTTGCGCACCGGTTCATCATCACGTGACCTGTATCGGCCCGTGCGCAGACTCGCATTTCAGCCCTTTTCCCACCGCCCCCTTCAAAAGCCGCCTGCGCAATGTCTGAACTCCGCCACGAATCTCTACCATCATTCAGTGGCCTGGTCGGCGACGATCCGGGTAACGCGTTCCTGTACCAGCAGATGTTCGATGCGGTGGGCAGTGGCTTCTGCGTGATCGAGCTGCTGTTCGAGGCGGGCGAAGCGGTGGATTTCGTCTACCTGAAGGTCAACGCCGGGTTCGAGAAGATCACGGGCCTGTCTGCGGTTACCGGGCGCCGGGTCAGCGAGGTGCTGCCCAGCATCGAAACCTATTGGTTCCACGTACTGGGCAGGGTGGCCAGTGGCGGCGTGGCCGTCCATTTCGAGCGTGAAGTGCCGCAACTGGGGCGCTGGTACTCGGTGGAAGCGGTTCGCATCGGCAGCGAGGACCAGCACCAGGTGGCGGTGCTGTTTTTCGATATCTCCGAACGCAAGCGCATTGAGACCGAGCTGGCCGAGAGCGAGGCGCGCTTCAGTGCGCTGGCCGATGGTCTGCCGATGCCGGTGTGGGTGCTGGATGACCTGGGGCACGTGCGTTTCATCAACACCGCCTTTGGCACCTTCTTTGGGCTGGTGCCTGGCACCGAGCTGGGCGAGCGCTGGTGGCAGCGTTTCCTGCATGCCGATGAGCTGGCGCCGTTCGAGTATGAGCTGCGCACGGCCTTGGCCGAGCAGCGCGAACTGCACTTCAATGCTCGCGTGCGCCGCCATGACGGGCAGTGGCGCTGGCTGGAAATGAACGCGGTGCCGCGGTTTTCACCCGACGGCCGCTTCATTGGCCTGGCCGGGAACAGCCCCGATATCACCGAGCGGCGCGAGATCGAAATGGCCCGCGAGGAGTTGTTGGAGGCCGAACGTGCCGCGCGCAACACCGCCGAGGGCATGGCGCGGATGAAGGACGAGTTCCTGGCCACCTTGTCGCATGAACTGCGCACGCCGCTGACCACGGTGCTGGGCTGGAGTGAGCTGCTGCTGCAGCGCATGGAGCCGGACCATCCCATGCGCAAGGGCATGGAGGTGATCGCCAGCAGTGCGATGACCCAGAAGAACCTGATGTCGGACATGCTGGACCTGAGCAGCATGCTGCTGGGCAAGGTGCAGCTGGAGGTGGAGGTGCTGAACCTGGCCGAGCAGGTGCGCGAAGCGGTGCGCGCGCAGGAGCTGGTGGCCGAGGGCAAGGCGCAGACCCTGCTGGTGGAACTGCCGCCGCAGCCCTGCCCGGTGTTGGGTGACGCCACGCGCCTGCGCCAGGTGCTGTCCAACCTGCTGTCCAACGCCATCAAGTTCACCCCGGTGGAAGGCCAGGTCACGGTCAGCCTGTGGCGCGAGCAGGATTGCTTCGTGGTGCAGGTCAAGGACGATGGCGACGGTATCGCGCCGGAATTCCTCAAGCATCTGTTCAGCCGTTTCAGCCAGGCCGATGGCACCACCACCCGCCGCCACGGCGGGCTGGGCCTGGGCCTGGCCATTGTGCAGCAGCTGACCGAACTGCATGGCGGCACGGTGTCGGCGGCCAGCGAGGGGCCGGGGCAGGGTGCGACCTTCCAGCTGCGGCTGCCGGAGTTCCAGGTCAAGAAAGCCAGCAGCCAGCCCCGTCGGCGCGTGCAGCGCGGCCGTATCGGTGACCAGGTAGTGGCTTCCAACGCCTTGCAGGGCTTGCGCATCCTGGCGGTGGAGGACCAGCCGGAGATGCTGGGCTATATGCGCCGGGTGCTGGAAGAGCAGGGCGCGCAGGTGGTGGCGGCCAGTTCCGCCGCCGAGGCGCTGGAGCTGCTCGATCTGCGCGGGCATACCGCCTTCGACGTGCTGATCAGTGATATCGGCATGCCCGGCATGGATGGCTATGGCCTGGTGCAGACCCTGCGTGAAACCCTGGGCGTTCCCGGGACCGAATTGCCGGCGGTGGCGGTAACCGCGCTGGCGCGTGCCGATGACCGCCGCCGCGCGCTGTCCGGTGGCTTCCAAGGCCACCTGGGCAAGCCCTACAGCGTGGCCCAGCTGGTCACTGCGATACGCGGCACCCGCCCACCGGGCTGATTTTTGCGCAGGTTTCACAGCAAACATCGGCTAATGTGACCGCGATCACCCGCGGACGCTGCCCATGCCCCTGTACGCGCCCCACGTCTATTCCGACCCGATGACGATTGCCGCGCTGGAATCCCTGCTCGGGCAGCTGCCGGGGCAGGCCCGGGTGGTGCTGGTGCTCAAGGACGGCAGCCGCGTTGCCGGCACGGTGAGCATGCGCCCGGCGCTGCAGCATTACGCCGATGCCAATGAGCAGCCCGGGGTAAATGGCACGGTGCGGCTGGATGACCTGGTACGTGCCTGCCAGCAGCACGTGATCTGGTTGGACAGCGTGCTGGATGTGCTGCATCTGCCCGAGGATGCCTGAGCCAGCCAGCCGCGGCTCAGGCGCGCGGCGCCCAGCCCGGTAGAATGGCGGGCCCGCTAGACGACTGACCGGCATGCCCGCTTCGCACGACGCCCCCCTGGAAACCCTGTTCCTGCCGTTCTCTTCCGCCGGCCTGCGCTGGCCGCAGGGGCCGGTGCTGTTCCTGCGCGCCCGCGATGGCTGGCCGCTGCGTGAGCATGCCGCCGCTACCCAACTGGTCTGTGCGCAAAGCTTCCGGCCGTTCGCCGATGCCCTGCAGCGCAGCGGCTGGCAGGTCTGCGACGAGCAGGCGCTGGAGCAGTCGCAGGAGCGCTACCCGGTGGTGCTGGTACTGCCGCCGCGGCAACGTGACGAAGCCCGCGCGCTGTTTGCGCAGGCGCTGGCCAAGTTGGCACCGGGCGGCATCATCGTTGCCTGCCAAGCCAACAACGAAGGCGCGCGCTCGGGCGAAAGCGACCTGCAGCAATTGACCGGGCTGGGCGGCAAGCTGACCAAGAACCACTGCCGGGCCTATTGGTCGGTGCCGGCCGACGGCCAGCATGACGAAGCACTGCGCAAGCGCTGGGCCGCGCTGGATGCGCCGCGCAGGATCGTCGACGGGCGTTTCCTGAGCCGCCCCGGCGTGTTTGCCTGGGACCGCATCGATCCGGCCTCGGCCCTGCTGGTGGACCAGCTGCCGACCGACCTGGCCGGGCGCGGCGCCGATCTGGGCGCCGGCTGGGGCTATCTGTCGACCGAAGTGCTGGCCCGTTGCCCCAAGGTCACCGCATTGGACCTGTACGAGGCCGAGTCGCGCGCCTTGGCGCTGGCCCGCCACAACCTGGCCGATGCGGCCGGGCAGGTGAAGCTGGATTTCCGCTGGCACGATGTCACCGCCGGCATCGACGGCCGCTATGACTTCGTCGTCTCCAACCCGCCGTTCCACACCCCGGCGCGCGAAGACCGACCGGACATCGGCCGCCGCTTCATCGCCGTGGCCGCGCAGTCGCTGCGCCCGGGCGGGCAGTTGTTCATGGTGGCCAACCGCCACCTGCCGTACGAGCAGATCCTCAACGAGAGCTTCGGGCAGGTGCGCGTGGCTGCCGAACGCGATGGCTTCAAGGTCATCGTCGGCACCCGGGGCCGCGCATGAAGCTGGTCAAGCACATCGCCAACCTGGGCTATGGCAGCCGCAAGCAGGTGCAGATGATGTTCCGCGAAGGCCGCATCACCGATGCCCAGGGCGAGGTGCTGTACGCCGACGACAAGGTCGAGCACGCCAACATCCGCATCGACGAGGAACCGCTGGACCCGCCGCCGGGGCTGACCCTGATGCTGCACAAGCCGGCCGGTTACACCTGTTCCACCAAGGACCAGGGGCGCTTGATCTACGACCTGTTGCCGGACCGCTTCCGCGACCGTGATCCGGTGCTGTCCAGCGTCGGCCGCTTGGACCGCGAAACCTCGGGGCTGCTGCTGATGACCGATGACGGCCAGCTGCTGCACCGCATCGTTTCGCCCAAGTCGAAGCTGGACAAGGTGTACGAAGCGCAGCTGGCGCAGGACCTGGACGGCAGCGAAGGCGCCCGTTTTGCCAGCGGCACCCTGCTGCTGGAATCGGACGACAAGCCGTTGCTGCCGGCCGAACTCGACGTGCTGGGCCCCCGCCAGGCGCGCTTGACCCTGCACGAGGGCCGTTACCACCAGGTGCGGCGCATGTTTGCCGCGGTGGGCAACCATGTGCAGGCCCTGCACCGTTCGCGGATTGGTGGCCTGGGCCTGGGTGATCTGGGTGAGGGCCAATGGCGTCAGCTGGATGCGGCTGACCTGGCAGTGCTGTTTGGAGAACAGACTTGATGGAATTGCGGGTCCGCCCACGGGCGGTGGTGTTCGACATGGATGGTCTGATGCTGGACAGCGAACGTGCGCTGATGGGCTGCCTGGAGCAGGCCGCGCAGCAGCAGGGCCATGTGCTGCCACGCAGCCTGTTGCTGTCGCTGATCGGCTCACCCGATGCGGTGACCCGGCAGAAGCTGGCCGATGTGCTGGGACTGGCGCCCACCGATGTGCTGCTGGCGGCCTCGTATGCGCGTTATGCCGACATCGTCGATGCCGGCGTGCCGTTGCGGCCGGGCATTGTCGAGCTGCTGGAGTTGTTGCGCGAGCACGATATTCCGCGTGCGGTCGCCACCGCCACGCGCTCGCCGCTGGCCCAGCGCAAACTGGCCGCAGCGGGATTGCTGCCGTATTTCCAGTTCGTGGCCACCAGCAGTGACGTGGCCCATTCCAAGCCGGCGCCGGACATCTACCTGCACGCCGCGCACGGTCTGGGCATTGCGCCGGCCGAATGCCTGGCCCTGGAGGATTCACCCACGGGCGTGCGTGCGGCCCTGGCCGCGGGCATGACCACCATCCAGATCCCGGACCTGCTGGAGCCGGATGAGGAAGTACGTGGCTACGGCCACCACATCACCGCCTCGCTGCACGATGTGCGGGCCCTGCTGCAGCAATGGCTGCCGACAAGCACGGCCTGAGCCTCACCGGTAGTGCCGAGCCACGCTCGGCAGAAGCCTTCCAGGTGTAGTGCCGAGCCATGCTCGGCAGGGGCTTGCCAGATGTAGCGCCGAGCCACGCTCGGCAGGGGCTTGCCAGATGTAGCGCCGAGCCACGCTCGGCAGGGGCCTTCCAGGCGTAGTGCCGAGCCATGCTCGGCAGAAGCCTTCCGAGCCAAAGCCAACAGCCCCCCCAACCCGCCCGGCCCGAAGGCATGGCCTTCAGTCGTTCATCAGGCCGCACGCCCGTGGCGTGCAAACAGGCCTTCTTCCCACCTTGGCTACGCCAAAGGGAGGGAGCGTAGTGCCGGGCCATGCCCGGCAGGGGTTCCACCGGTAAAGCTTCTGCCGAGCATGGCTCGGCACTACAGCTCATCCCTCAGGTGTTGCCTTCGCCGCCCGACAGTACCCGGTGCCAGCCTTCCACGCCCAGCTGGTCCAGCGTGGCGATGTTGCGCTCGACGATCACGTCTGGATCGGGGAATGCCGCCACTGCACGCTCCACGCTGTCCTCGCGCAGCAGGTGCAGGGTGGGGTAGGGCGAACGATTGGTGTAGTTGCTTACATCGTCCGGTGCCGCACCTGCGAACTGGTATTGCGGATGGAAGCTGGCCACCTGCAGGATGCCCTGCAGGTCCAAGGCTTCCACCGCGGCATCGGCGTTGTCGAGGAAATCGTTGTAGTCCAGGAAGTCGGTCAGCACCTCCGGGTGGATGATCAAGGTGGTGTCGATCTGCTCCACCGGCGTTTCGCGCAGCAGCACCAACTCCTCGGCCAGCTGCCCCAGCAGCGCTTCGGGCGTGGTCGCGTCGCTGAGTACGAAACGCACCTGCTGCTTGACGTACACCGCCTTGGCGAACGGGCACAGGTTCAGCCCGATGACGGCCTTCTCCAGCCAGTTGCGGGTAACGGCGATGGGATCGTTGTCGATGTCGGTCATGGCGGGCACGCAGGCTGGCTGGGCAGGCGATTGTAGAGGGCATCGCAGTGCGCTGCCGTCGCGCTGTCCTCGCGTTGCCGTTCACTGTCCACAAACTGGACAGTGTGCATTGTGGAAAGTCCCGCCATATCAGCCGCTTGTGGGGAAGCAGCCGATGGCGGATAGGCAACAGGGCGGCGCGGGTATCCAATGACGGCAGGTAAAGCGCAAAGGAGTATCGGCAATGGCAACACAGGATTTTCTTCCTGCTGAACTATGGGCAGGCAAGCTGTTCGATGGCCAATGGCAGGCAGGCGCAAGCCAGCAGCCGGTGCTGGAGCCGGCCACCGGCACGGTGCTGGGCAGCGTTGCGATGGCCCACCCGGTGCAGATCGCGCGGTCGGCTGCGGCGGCAGCCACGGCGCAGCGTGACTGGGCCAACGCCCCTTACGACACTCGTGCCCAGGTGCTGCGCCGTGCCGCGCAGCTGGCCGAGCAGCATGAGGCGGACATCGTCGAGTGGTTGGTGCGTGAATCCGGCTCCACCCGCCTGAAGGCGGGGTTCGAGGCCAGGATCAGTGCCAAGGCCCTGCAGGAAGCGGCAGCACTGCCTTCGCGCAGCATCGGTGAGATGCTGCCGTCCAGTCCTGGCCGTCTCAGCCTGGCGCGTCGGCGCCCGTTGGGCGTGGTCGGGGTGATTCCTCCGTTCAATTTTCCACTCTACCTGGCCATGCGGGCGGTGGCACCGGCGTTGGCGTTGGGCAATGCGGTGGTACTGAAGCCGGATCCGCGCACTGCGGTCTGCGGTGGCGTGGTGATCGCCCGCCTGTTCGAGCTTGCGGGTCTGCCTGCTGGCCTGCTTCACGTGCTGCCGGGCGATGGTGCTGTCGGTGCGGCGCTGACCAGCGATCCCCATGTGGCGATGATCCAGTTCACCGGCTCCACCGCGGCCGGCCGCAAGGTCGGCGAGGCTGCCGGCCGGCACCTGAAGAAAGTGTCGCTGGAGCTGGGCGGCAAGAACGCCCTGATCGTGCTGGATGACGCCGATCTGGATCTGGCCATCGCCAATACCGCCTGGGGCGTCTACCTGCACCAGGGCCAGATCTGCATGGCCACCGGGCGTGTCCTGGTGCAGCGAGGCATCTACCCGCAGTTCCTGCAGAAGCTGGTGGCCAAGGCACGATCGCTGCAGGTGGGTGACCCGGCCACCATGGACGTGGCGCTGGGGCCGTTGATCAATGCGCAGCAGCGCGACCATGCGGCACGCGTCGTGGCCGAAGCGGTGGCTGCAGGTGCCACGCTCGAGACCGGTGGCGGTTACCGTGAGCTGTTCTTCGAGCCTACCGTGCTCAGCGGCGTGCGCCGTGACAACCCGGCGTTCAATGAAGAGATCTTCGCGCCGGTAGCCGTTGTGGTGCCGTTCGACAGCGATGCGGATGCCATCGCCCTGGCCAATGACACCGAGTATGGCCTGTCGATGGCCATCGTCTCGCGCGATGTGGGCCGCGCGCTGAAGCTGGGCGAACAGCTGCATACCGGCATCCTGCATATCAACGACCAGACCGTGAACGATGAGGTCATCAATCCCTTTGGCGGTGTGGGTGCGTCCGGCAATGGCAGCAGCATTGGCGGCCCGGCCAACATCGAGGAGTTCACCCAATGGCAGTGGCTCACCCTCAAGGGTGAAGCCCCGGCCTATCCGCTCTGAACAGGAGAAACCCATGAGTGCATCTGCACAACTGCGTGACATCACCGTGGCGGTGGTGCGCGAAAAGGAAAAGCCTTTCACCATCGAGCAGGCCCGCATCCGCGGCCCCAAGGACGATGAGGTACTGGTGCGGGTGATTGCCACCGGTCTGTGCCACACCGACCTGATCGTGCGTGACCAGTACTACCCGGTGCCGCTGCCGGCGGTACTGGGGCACGAGGGCGCAGGCGTGGTGGAAGCGGTAGGGCCGGCGGTGCAGGACCTGAAGGTGGGTGACCATGTGGTGCTGACCTATGGCGCCTGCGGTCACTGCAATCCCTGCAGTGGCGGCCATGGTGCCTACTGCAAGGATTTCTATGGCCTGAATTTTGGTGGGGGCGAGCTGGATGGCAGCACCGCCATCCAGGACCCGCAGGGCCAGCCGCTGCACGATCACTTCTTCGCCCAGTCCTCGTTCGCCACCTATGCGCTGAGCCGCGAGAACAATGCGATCAAGGTGCCCGAGGATGCCCCGATCGAACTGCTCGGCCCGCTGGGCTGCGGCATCCAGACCGGTGCCGGCGCGGTGATCAATTCGCTCAAGGTTGGCCCCGGCAGCAGTTTTGCGTCCTATGGTGCAGGCGCGGTGGGCCTGAGTGCGGTGATGGCCGCGCGCGTTGCCGGTGCCACCACCATCATCGCCATCGACGTGGTGCCCTCGCGCTTGGCCTTGGCCAAGGAGCTGGGTGCCACCCACACCCTCAACAGCCGCGAGGTGGATGTGGTTGAGGCGGTGCGTGAGATCACCGGCGGCGGTGCCGCCTTCGCGCTGGAATCCACCGGCCGCCCGGAAGTGCTGGAGCAGGGCATCCAGGCCTTGGCCGGGCTGGGCGTGATCGGCGTGGTGGGCGCGCCCAAGCTGGGCACCAAGGCGGCGTTCGACGTCAACGACCTGCTGCTGGGTGGGCGCAGCATCCGCGGCATCGTCGAGGGCGACAGCGTGCCCAAGGTGTTCATTCCGCAACTGGTACAGCTGTACCAGCAGGGCCGCTTCCCGTTCGACAAGCTGGTGAAGTTCTATCCGCTGGAAGAGATCAACCAGGCGGCGGAAGACAGCACCAAAGGCATCACCTTGAAGCCCATCCTCAAGATCGGCTGATGGAACGATCCGTCGCGGGCCGTGCTGGCCCGCGACGGCGATTCAGCAAGGCGCGGCGCGTTAGGCTGTGGGCAGTTGTCTGGAGGAGCCCATGGCCACCACGCCCGTGCAACAGCAACAACGCCTGGCCGCAGCGCGGCACCGGTTTGCCGAAGGCGGCGAACTGCCAGCGCAATTGCTGGCGCCCGCGCTGCTGCGCTCCTGGGAGCGTTCGCGGCAGGCCGGCATATGCCCGCAGCAGGCGCCGCAGTATGCGGCACTGGCGCAGCGGCGGTTGCGGCTGGACGCCCCCCTGGACCGGCTGCTGGCGCGCTGTGTGCGTCAGGACATGGATGATCTGTGGGCGGCCTTCGGTGGCCGCCGCTGGACCCTGTTCTGCGTCAACCGCGACGGCCTGATCATTGCCCAGCGCGAACACGGCCTGGCGGATGAGCCGGTGCTGCGACCGATCCAGATCGGGCGGCGGGTACGCGAGATCGAGATCGGCACCACCGCACCGTCCTGCACCCTGGCCGAAGCGGCGCTCATGCAGGTGCGCGGCAACGAGCATTATCTGGACGAATTCGCCGCGGTGTATTGCCTGAGCGTGCCGCTGCAGGGCGTGGACGGCGAAGTGCTGGGCGCTTTGGACATCACCGGCATCGGTGAGCGCGACAGCGAGCTGTTGGGCGGCTACTTCCGGCAGGCGGCGCTGTCGGTGCAGAACCAGTTGCTGCACACCCTGCGTGATTGCCATCTGCTGGCCCTGCAGCACGACGCGCGCTGGCTGGGGACGCCCCTGCAGGGCCTGCTGGCGGTGCACGAGGACGGCCAGCTGCGTGCGGCCAACAGCGTGGCACGGCGGCTGCTGGGCTTGCCACGCAGCGGTGCGTTGCCGCCGCTTTCGTTGTCGGCGCTGTTCTGCCACGCCAGCGTGCACCAGCGCCGCCGCCTGTTGCAGCCGGGGCCGGTGCATCGGGTACCGTTGCGCGCTGACAACGCCTTGCAGGTGCAGTATCTGCGCGCGCCGGTGAGTGCGCACGGCAGTACCCGCGGTGTTGCGGTGGCCGCGGTGGAGGCGGGCAGCCTGCGTGCGCAGGGCGCGCAGGCCGCGCGTGCGGCGGTGGCGGCACAGGGGGGCAACCTCAGCGCGGCGGCGCGCCAGCTGGGCATCTCGCGCACCACGCTGTACCGCAAGCTGCAGCAGGGCGGTTGAGCCTGCTGCAGCGCGGCGGAATCAATCGCGGAAGTTGTCGAACTGCAGCGGCTGCTCGAAGTCGCCCTTCTTCAGCAGTGCCATCACTTCCTGCAGGTCATCGCGCTTCTTGCCGTTGACGCGCAGCTTGTCGCCATTGATCTGGGTGTCGACCTTGATCTTGGATTCCTTGATCTTGGCGGCGATCTGCTTGGCCAGCTTCTGCTCGATGCCCTGCTTGACCGTGACCTGCTGGCGCGCGCCGCCCAGGTTGGTCTCGATGTCGCCAAATTCCATGCAGCGGAAATCGATGTTGCGGGCGGCCAGGCGCTGCTTGAGGATGTCGGACATCTGCTTGAGCTGGAAATCGGTGGGGGCGGTGAGCTTGATCAGCTTCTCGCCGTCCTGCTCGAACGATGCGGCCACGCCCTTGAAATCGAAGCGGGTGGACAGCTCGCGGTTGGCCTGGTCGATGGCGTTGGTCAGCTCGTGCTTGTCAACTTCGGATACGACGTCAAAGGAAGGCATGGGCCTGCTCCAATCTGAGAGAACAACCACCATTCTAGGCCACCGGGCGCGTAGCCGCGGCCTAAGCCGCGAAGTGCGGCCCTGTCTGCTCACCGCGTGAACATGGCGCTGCGGTAATCGATACTTCGCGGTTTGCGCTGTCTTTACTGGCCTTTCCATTGGGCGTGCAGCAGGCCGGCCACGGCGAAGCAGGCCGGGGCTTCGCTGTTGGACAGCACGATCACCGTTTCGCCGGTGCGCGGGTAGTGGCGCACGTCGCTGCAGATGCCGTCGGCATTGCCCCCATGGCCCCAGCGGAAATCACGCGGCGGCACGTCCTGGCCATAGCCTGTGGCAAAAAAGCCCAGGCCCATGAACTCACGCTGGGTGCGGGTTGCCTCGGCAAACAGGGCCGGTGGCAGCAGCTTGCCGGCAGTGAGGGCCTGCACGAAGCGCAGCATGTCGGTGGCGGTGCCGACCTCGCCACCGGCGGCAAAACCGCGGTTGGGCTGGGTGGCGCAGTTGCTGATGCGCTTGCCGTCGACCTCGACGTGGCCACGGGCCAGGTCCGGGGCCGGATCGGTGCAATCGACGAAACCGGTGTGCAGCATGCCGGCCGGTTGCAGTACGTGCTGGCGCACATAGTCTTCGAAGTCCTGCCCGGACAGCACCTCGACCATGCGCCCCAGCAGGACATAGCCGTAGTTGCCGTACTTCTGCTGGCTGCCGGGTACGAACGCCGGCGCGCGTTGGCCGTGCAGCGCCACCATGTCGGCCAGGCTGCGCAGTTTGGCACGGTCGGCGGCGTGCTCGATGCCGAACAGCTCGTCGATGTCGCCGGCACCGGCACTGTGGGTCAGCAACTGGCGCACGGTCACTGCGTCGGCGAAGGCCCGGTTGGGGTAGTCCTCCAACACCGCGCCCAACGGAGTGTCCAGCGTGATGCGGCCGGCAGCTACCTGCTGCAGGATCGCTACGCTGGTGAACATCTTGCCGGCCGAGGCCAGGTTGAAGCGGTCCTCTGGCTGCAATGACAGCTCGGCGTTGGTTTCATCGCGCGGGCCATAGGCCTTGTGCAGCAATATCTGGTCACCATTGGCCACCAGTACCACGCCGGAGAATCTGCCGGCGGTCTGCAGACCCAGGGCGAAACCGTCCAGTTGCGCCAAGGCGCGGGCATCAGGGGGCTCGGCGGCGACGGCAAGGGCCGGCAGCATGCACAACAGCAGGCAGGCCGCGGCCCGGCGCAGGGGGGATGGGGCGTACTGCATGCGACCTCCAGCCGGATGTGTGCTGAACATATAGCACTGATCGGGGATGCCGAATGTGGTGCCCACAGCGGATAATCCCCCCATGTCCCCAACCAAGTCCCCCGCGCGCGCCATTGTCTGGATGTTGGCGGCCGTCGCCTTTTTCTCGCTGATGGATGCCGGCATGAAGATGCTGTCCTCCAGCTACCCGACCCTGCAGGTCACCATGCTGCGCGGTGCGGCCTCGCTGCCGTTCGTGCTGGTCTGGGTGCTGGCCACCGCCGGGCCGCGCTCGATGATGCCGGTACGCTGGGGCCTGCACCTGCTGCGGGGCGCACTGGGCATGATCATGATCGGCTGCTTTGTCTATGCCCTGCGCACCTTGCCGCTGTCCACCGCGTACACCATCTACTTCGTCGCCCCGCTGCTGGTGGCGGCGTTGTCGGTACCGCTGCTGGGCGAATACGTGGGCCCGCGCCGCTGGGTAGCCATCGGTATCGGCCTGGTCGGTGTGCTGGTGGTGCTGCGGCCAGGCGTGGACGGCATCATTTCCTTCCCCGGGCTGATGGTGCTGGTGGCGGCCACCGCCTATGCCATCGCCGCGGTCACCGTCAGCCTGCTGACCCGCACCGACACCCCGCAGTCGATGGTGGTGTGGTTCCTGCTGATCATGGCGATAGGCGCCGGCCTCCTGGCCTGGCCGCAGTGGCAGCCGCTGCAGTGGAAGCACGCCGCGCTGATCGCCGGCATGGGCCTGGCCGGCGCGTTGGGGCAGATCGCCCTGACCCGGGCCTTCCAGCTGGGCCAGGCTTCGATGATCGCGCCGCTGGAATACACCGGCCTGGTCTGGGTGATCGGCTGGGATCTGCTGCTGTGGGACAAGCTGCCGGACCGCTGGACCTGGCTGGGCGCAGCCATCATTGTCGCCAGTGGCCTGTACCTGCTGCACCGCGAGCGGGTGCAGCGGGCGCAGCGGCCGGACCAGCTGGATCACCCTTGAGCGGCCTGCGTACACAAATTCTTAGAACCAAAAGGAATAAGATTCCCGGGCACGGCACGCGCGCCGGAGTCCCGGCACTGCTAGGCTGCACGCCCCCTCCTTATGCCCCCGGGTTACCCTGGCAGTGATCGAGTTCCAGCACCTGCAGAAATCCTATGCCGTCGATGGCAACGCGGTCATCGCGCTGCATCCGCTTGACCTGGCCATCCGGGCCGGCGAAGTGTTCGGCATCATCGGCCATTCCGGCGCCGGCAAGTCGACGTTGATCCGCCTGATCAACCGGCTGGAGGAGCCCAGTGGTGGGCGCGTGCTGATCGATGGCCAGGACGCCACCGCCCTTGATGCCGAAGGGCTGCGTGCGCTGCGCCGGCGCATCGGCATGATCTTCCAGCACTTCAACCTGCTGTCGGCACGTACCGTGGCCGGCAACGTGGCGTTTCCGCTGGAGCTGGCCGGCACGCCCAAGGCCGAAATCGATGCGCGCGTGGCCGAACTGCTGCGTACCGTCGGTCTGGAGGCGCATGCGGCCAAGTACCCGGCCCAGCTTTCCGGTGGCCAGAAGCAGCGTGTCGGCATTGCCCGCGCCCTGGCCACGCGCCCGCAGATTCTGCTGTGCGACGAGGCCACCAGCGCGCTGGACCCGCAGACCACCGCCTCGGTGCTGGCCCTGCTGGGCAAGATCAACCGCGAGCTGGGCCTGACCATCGTGCTGATCACCCACGAGATGGACGTCATCCGACGCGTCTGCGATCGCGTCGCCGTGCTCGATGCCGGCCACATGGTCGAGATGGGGCCGGTGACCGATGTGTTCCTGCACCCGCAGCATCCGACCACGCGCCGCTTCGTGTCCGAATCCGAGCATGTGGACGAAGGCGAGCAGCTGCGCGATTTCGCTGCCGTCGGCGGCCGCATCGTACGCCTGACCTTCCTTGGCAATGGCACCTACGAGCCGCTGTTGGGGCGGATAGCGCGCGAGACCGGCGTGGACTACAACATCCTCACCGGGCGCATCGATCGCATCAAGGACACCCCCTACGGCCAGCTGACGGTTGCGCTGGTGGGCGGGGACCAGAATGCAGCGCAGGCTGCCTTTGTTGCCGCCGGTGTACACGTGGAGGAGCTGCGTCGATGAGCATTGCAACTGCAGACGGCTTCTTCCGTCACCTGGATGCCGGCAAATGGGCTGACATCGGCCAGGCCACGATCGACACGCTGCTGATGCTGGCCGGGTCGCTGCCGCTGACCCTGGCCATCGGCCTGCCGCTGGGCGTGCTGCTGTTCCTGACTGGCTCGCCACAGCTGCACCGCAAGCCGGTGGTTTACGGCGTGACTGCGCTGCTGGTTAACCTGCTGCGGTCGGTTCCTTTCATCATCCTGATGATCGTGCTGATCCCGATCACCTTGGCCTTGATGGGCACCTCGCTGGGCGTGCGGGGTGCCATCCTGCCGCTGGTGGTGGGCGCGGCGCCGTTCTACGCACGATTGGTGGAGACCGCGCTGCGCGAAGTGGACCGTGGCGTGATCGAGGCCAGCCAGGCGATGGGCGCGACGACCCGCCAGCTGGTCTTCAAGGTGTTGTTGCCGGAAGCGCGGCCGGGCCTGATCGCCGGTGCTACTGTCACCACCATCGCGCTGATCGGCTTCACCGCGATGGGTGGTGCGATCGGCTCCGGCGGCCTGGGTGACCTGGCCTTCCGCGACGGCTACCAGCGCTCACATACCGATGTGGCACTGGTCACCGTGGTACTGCTGCTGGTGCTGGTACAACTGCTGCAGATGCTGGGCGACCGACTGGTCGCGCATTACAGCCGCAAATAAAGCAATGAGCGCAGGCCGGCACGATGGCTGCCGGCCTGTTAGCGTAGTGCCACCATCCTTCCCCACGGGATCCCCTTACCGATGAAAAAGCTGCTTGCCTTTCCCTTGATTGCCGCCGTGCTGGCGGTTTCTTCCTGCGCCAAGCCGACCGCAGACGAATCCAGGCTGGTGGTGGCCGCCACCGCCGTGCCGCATGCCGAGATCCTGGACGTGGTCAAGCCGCTGCTGGAGAAGGAAGGCGTCAAGCTGGATGTGCGCGTGTTCAATGACTATGTGCAGCCCAACGACCAGCTCGTGCAGAAGCAGGTGGACGCCAACTATTTCCAGACCGAGCCTTACCTGAAGGCTTACAACGCCGACCGCAAGACCGACCTGGTCACGGTCACCGGCGTGCATATCGAGCCGTTCGGTGCCTACTCGCGCCGTTTCAAGTCGCTGGCCGAGCTGCCCACCGGCGCTGACGTGGTGATCCCGAATGACCCCAGCAACAACAGCCGCGCGCTGATCCTGCTGGACACCGCCGGGGTGATCAAGCTGAAGGACCCGAGCAATGCGCTGTCCACCCAGCGTGACATCACCGAGAACCCGAAGCAGCTCAAGTTCCGCGAGCTGGACTCGGCCATGTTGCCGCGCGTGCTCGACCAGGTGGACCTGGCCCTGATCAACACCAACTACGCGCTGGACGCCGGCCTGAACCCGACCAAGGATGCACTGGCGATTGAAAGCAGCCAGTCGCCCTACGTGAACTTCCTGGTTGCACGCCCGGACAACAAGGACGACGCCCGCATCCAGAAGTTGGCCAAGGCCTTGACCAGCCCGGAAGTGAAGACCTTCATCGAGCAGAAGTACAAGGGCGCGGTACTGCCCGCGTTCTGATCTTCACCGCTGGGCCGGGGTCGCACGGTAGTGCCGAGCCATGCTCGGCAAGGGGGCTTTCCCGATAACCTCGATTGGGAGCGGCGTAGGCCGCGAA
>NZ_DLJW01000001.1:22849-24668 GCF_002477705.1 Stenotrophomonas sp. UBA7606
TTCGCGGCCTACGCCGCTCCTGCAGGTTTGGTATCCGGATAAGGCCTCTGCCGGGCATGCCCCGGCACTGCAGGTTGAAAATGCCGGTAGGACTTCTGCCGAGCATGGCTCGGCACTACCGGTACCCGGCATGGCGTAATCTCTGGGTCTGCATCCATGGATCTGCCCCCATGCCTGTGCTTTTCGCTCTGCCGCTGGCGATACTGGTTTTCGTCGCGATCATGCTGTTGTTGATGCCGTTGTCGCTCTGGCAGCGGGTGCGCAACGGCAGTGCGCGGCGGCAGGCGCGGCCTTGGCTGATCAGCTTCAATTTCTGGGCAACACTGGTCTCCACAGGCCTGTTTGCATTGTTTGCCGGCATTGCGGGTTTCTGGTGGCCGGGCGCCTGGTCCTACGCGGCCCTGGGTTGGCTGGCCGGACTGCTGCTGGGGGTGCTTGGCCATGTCCTCACCCGCTTCGAGGCCGGCCCGGAAGCGTTGCACTACAAGCCCAATACGGCGTTGGTGCTGGCCCTCACCGCGATGATCGTGGTGCGCGTGGTCGCCGGTTTCGTGCAGGGCTGGCAGGCATCGGTCAATGGCCTGCCCTGGCCCGACAGCGGTTGGCTGAGCCATGCCGGCCTGTTGGCGATGGCCGCACTCCTGTTGGGTTACGCCGGCATGTACGGCTGGCTGTTGCGCCGGCGCATCGGCCGCCATCTGCGTTACCGTGGCTACGACCGCAGCCCGCGTTGAGCCTGTACCGCTTGGCAACGTTCCGCTGTCATCGCTAGGCTGCAATGCAACTGCGTGGGAGAGCGTCGATGGGCTTGCTGCAACTGCTGGGGCGCCGCCTGGCGCATTATCTCGCGCAGCCGCGCCGCAACCAGCTGCGGCCATCCACCAGTGATCCGGCGCTGTTGCTGCGCACCCTGCGCCGCGGCGACGTGTTGCTGGTGGAGGGCAACAGCCGCTTTTCCACCGCGATCAAGTACCTGACCCAGTCAACCTGGTCGCATGCGGCCTTGTACATCGGTGAGGAGCCACTGCGGGAAGGGGGCAAGCCGCAGCCGATGCTGATCGATGTGGATGTGGAGCAGGGCGTGCGCCGCATCGCACTGAGCGAGTTCGCCAACCAGCACACGCGCATCTGCCGGCCGCAGGGCCTGTCACCGGTGGTGGTGGATCAGCTGGTGAACTTCATGCGTGCGCGTCTGGGTTACAGCTACGACCTCAAGAACGTATTCGACCTGGCGCGCTTCCTGATCCGGCAACCGCCGGTGCCGGGGCATATGCGCCGTCGGCTGATTGCGCTGGGCAGCGGCGAGCCGACCAAGGCGATCTGCTCCACCTTGCTGGCGCAGGCTTTCGAATCGATCCGCTATCCGATACTGCCGGAGATCGAAACGGTGCTGGCGCAAGGTGGTGGCGTGGAGCAGTCACAGGAAATCCTGCATATCCGCAATTACAGCTTGTACACCCCGCGTGACTTCGATGTGTCACCGTTTTTCGATGTGATCAAGCCGCGCCTGCAGCAGAACTTTGATTACCTGGCGCTGCAATGGAGTGATGACGGCAGTCCGTAGTCTGCGTGGAAGGCTTCTCCCCCTCTCCCCAACCCCTCTCCCGCGAGGGGAGAGGGCTGAGGCTGCAATTGCTGACAATGCCTGGATTGCTCGCGCTTGAAGCCCCTCTCCCCAGGCGGGAGAGGGGGAGACTTCACCTACAAAAAAACACGGGCCGCAAACGGCCCGTGTTGCTTTACTGCTGTGCGCCTGGATCAGCGCCGCTTAGAAGCGTGCGCCGATACCAAAGCCCACGGTCCACGGGTCCAGCTTCAG
>NZ_DLJW01000058.1:0-10797 GCF_002477705.1 Stenotrophomonas sp. UBA7606
CGCTTGTGCGCGGCGTCGCGACCGGTCAGCAGCTTGCCATTGAGCAGCAGGGTCTGGCCCGGCTTCCATGCAGCCACTTCTTCCGGCGTGATGGTGTCCAGATCAACTCGGGTGCCCTTGGACGCGTCGTAGGTGATCTGCGGCCAGTCTTCCAGCGACGGCGGGTCCAGCATCACCGGGCCGCTGCCATCCAGGGTGAAGTGGGCGTGGCGGGTGGCGGCACAGTTCGGGATCATCGCCACCGGCAGGTTGGCGGCGTGAGTCGGGAAGTCCTTGACCTTGATGTCCAGCACCGTGGTCAGGCCACCCAGGCCCTGCGCGCCAATGCCCAGCGCATTGACCTTCTCATACAGCTCCAGGCGCAGTTCTTCGGCACGGTTGGACGCGCCGCGGGCCTGCAGGTCAGTGATGTCGATCGGCTCCATCAGCGATTCCTTGGCCAGCAGCATCGCCTTCTCGGCGGTGCCGCCAATACCGATGCCGAGCATGCCCGGCGGGCACCAGCCAGCGCCCATGGTCGGCACGGTCTTGAGCACCCAGTCGACGATGGAGTCGGACGGGTTGAGCATGGCGAACTTGCTCTTGGCCTCGGAGCCACCGCCCTTCGCGGCGACGATCACGTCGACCTTGTCACCCGGCACGACCTTGATGTTGACCACACCCGGGGTGTTGTCCTTGGTATTGGTGCGCTTGCCGGCCGGGTCGGCCAGCACCGAGGCACGCAGCTTGTTGTCCGGGTAGGCGTAGGCGCGGCGGATGCCCTCGTTGGCCATGTCCTCCACGCCCATGGTGGCGTCGTCCCAACGCACGTTCATGCCGATTTCCAGGAACACGGTGACGATGCCGGTGTCCTGGCAGATCGGGCGATGGCCCTCGGCACACATGCGCGAGTTGATCAGGATCTGCGCAATGGCCTCCTTGGCCGCCGGCGACTCCTCGCGCTCATAGGCAGCGGAGAGATTCTTGATGTAGTCGACCGGGTGGTAGTACGAGATGTACTGCAGTGCGTCGGCGACGGACTGGATGAGGTCTTCCTGCTTGATCGATGTCACGGGCTTGCTCGCTTGCTGAAGGCTGGCGGGGGTTCAGCCGCCCATTTTACGCTCTGCAGCCGCGCCGTGCTGTCCGCCCTTGGTCTTGGGGGAGGAGCGTCCGCCGCGAACGCGCAGAACCGACAGATCTCCCGCTTCGCGGCGGACGCCCCTTCCGCGCCAGCCCACTCCGCTTCAGGCAAAGTGGGTCTGTCACGCCAGTCAGCCCTGCGCCGTCCTGTCTACATGAACGCCGAATCCCTCTTCCAGACCCACCGCCCGCGCCTGCTGGCCCTGGCCTATCGCATGCTCGGCAGCCGCGCCGATGCCGAGGACGTGCTGCAGGACGCCTGGCTGCGCTGGGCCGGTATCGCCAGCGACGAGGTCCGCGATGCCGAGGCCTGGCTGGTCACCGCCACCACCCGGCTCAGCCTGGATCGCCTGCGTGCCGCCAAGCGTGAACGCCAGCACTACGTCGGCCCCTGGCTGCCCGAACCCCTGCAGGTCGAACTGGCAGCCGAGTCCGGCGCCGACCCCGCCCAGGCCCACGCGGTTGCCGACCAGGTCTCCTTCGCTTTTCTTACCCTGCTGGAACAGCTCAGCCCCGACGAGCGCGCCGCCTTCCTGCTCAAGGAGGCGTTTGACCATGACTACCGCCAGATCGGCACGTTGCTTGGCCACAGCGAGGCCAATTGCCGCCAACTGGTACGCCGGGCCCGGCAACGGCTGCAAACCGGCGCGCCCCGCTTTGACGCCGCGCCTGCGCACCACCGGCAACTGCTGCACCGCTTCATGGAAGCGGCGCAGCGTGGTGACAGCGAGGCCATCCAGGCCTTGCTGCATGCCAACGCGACGGCGGTCGCCGATGGCGGCGGCCGCGTCACCGCCACCGTGCGCCCACTGGTAGGCGCCGAGCGCATTGGCCGTCTGTACTGGGCCATTGCCCGCCGTGGCGCGGCGCTGCCGGCACAGCTGGGCTACGTCAACGGCGAACCAGCGATCCTGCGCTTTGCTGACGGCAGGCTGGCCTCGTTCACCACCATCGAGGTGGTGGAGGGGCGCATCGCCGCGTTGTACAGCGTGCTCAATCCGGAAAAATTGCCGGCGCTTGTCACGCCCCCGCGCGCTGCGGCGTCCTGATACCTGAAAGCCGGCCACCTGGTCGGTTGGAGTTCCCCCATGTCCGCTTCCAACACCCCCCGCGTCCCCTACACCCGCCTGGCCGCCGAGGCGTTCAAGGGCCTGCTGGCCACCAGCAAGGCCGTGCACGACAGCTCGCTCGACCATCAGCTGCAGGAACTTGTGTTCCTGCGCGTGTCGCAGATCAATGGCTGCGGCTACTGCATGGACATGCACGCCACCGCCCTGCGCAAGGCCGGCATCGAGCCGCGCAAACTCGACACCCTGCCCGCCTGGCACGAGAGCCGCTTCTTCGATGAACGCGAGCGCGCCGCGCTGGGCTGGGCCGAGGCCCTGACCCGACTGCCCGATGGCGCCCCCTCGGACGTAGCCTTCAACGCACTGGCACCGCATTTCGATGAAAAAGGCATCAGTGACCTGAGCATGGCGGTGGCCGTGATCAACGCCTGGAACCGGCTGGGCGCAGGGCTGCTGCCACCGCTGCCCTGAGCACGGCGGACAAAGGCCGATGGCCTGCGCCGCCGCCACACCGCACAATACGGCGCATGGGAACCCTCGTACTGATCCTCGACCTCATCGGCACCTTCGTCTTCGCCCTGTCCGGGGCGACGATGGGCGTGCGCCGGCGGCTGGATATCTTCGGCGTGCTGGTGCTGTCGTTCGCGGCGGCACTGGCCGGCGGCATCACCCGCGACCTGTTGATCGGCGCCACCCCGGTGGCCGCGATCAGTGACTGGCGCTACCCGGCCATCACCCTGCTGGCAGGCGTGGTCACCTTCTTCTGGGCACCGCTGATCGAACGCCTGCAGTACCCGGTGCGGATGTTCGACGCCATGGGTCTGGCGCTGTTTGCGGTGGCTGGCACCCAGAAGGCCTTGGCCTTCGGCATTGCTCCGCCGATGGCGGCCGCGCTGGGCATGCTGACCGGCATAGGCGGCGGAATCGCCCGCGACGTGCTGCTGGCGCAGGTGCCGCTGGTGCTGCAGGCAGAGTTGTACGCAGTGGCCGCGCTGGCGGGCGCCGCGGTGGTGGCGGTGGGCTACTGGCTGGGCTTGCCGCCCTTGCCTTGTGCGCTGGTGGGTGCCGGCCTGTGTTTTGGCCTGCGCATGATGGCCATGCATTTCGGCTGGCATCTGCCGGTGGCGTTGCAGTCGTCGGAGCCACCGCCGCCGGAAGGGCCGCGTAGTTGAGGTAAGAGCTTCGGGCTTTGAGCTTTGGGCTTTGGGCTTTGGGCTTCGGGCTTCGGGCTTTGGGCTTTGGGCTTTGGGCTTTGGGCTTTGGGCTTTGGGCTTTGGGCTTTGGGCTTTGGGCCCTTGCTTTCTGCTTTTTTGCCGTCATTCCCGCGCAGGCGGGAATCGCTCTTGCCGTTGATCTTGACCTTGCCTGTCGTCCTCGCCAAATGCCAAGGCAGGAGCAGAGCAGGAGCGATTCCCGCCTGCGCGGGAATGACGGCGTAACGGCAGAAGCAAGAGCCAGAACCAAACCCAAACCCAAAACCAAAGCCAAGGCCAAAGCCAAGGCCAAAGCCAAAGCCAAAGCCAAAGCACCCCTCCCCGGCCCTCCCCTTGCCTTCGACAAAGGGAGGGGGCGAAGCCAAGCCCCCGGTAACGCCAAACTCACACTGCATCGGCGATCTTGGGAATCCCGCTTCAACAGGACCCCACCATGTCCGCAGAACGCTCCGACACCCTGATCGGCGATGAAGTCGTCCATACCCTTGGCCAGCAGGCCCACACCTCACAGGTACTCGCCCAGGTCAAAAATGGCCAGGTGACCTTGTCCGGCGATGTTCCCAGTGCCGAGGCGAAGCACAAAGCCGAGGCCCTTGTGGCTGGCATCGAAGGCGTGCACAAAGTGGTCAGTCACCTCCACGTCGACAGTGGCAAACGCTCGTTCGGTGCCGCCGGCGAGGCTGTCCGTGACAATCCCGACGGTCGCAACGACGCGCAGATGGGTGATATCGACCTGGGCAAGGACGGCTGAGCATAGTGATGCGGCGGGCTGAACGCATTTGCAGGTAACCTGAACCCGCATTTCGCCGCTTGAGCCCCCCATGCCCCATCCCGAGCCCGCTCCCGCCAAGAAACCCAGCTTCCGCGAGCGCGTCGATGCGATGCGCAACCTGCCGCCGTTCCTGCGGCAGGTTTGGCAGACCAGCCGCTGGCTGACACTCGCCAGCCTCGGCCTGCGTCTGGTCCGCGCGCTGATGCCGGTGGCGATGCTGTACGTGGGCAAGCTGATCATCGATGAAGCCGTGCGCCTGGCCGGTGCCGGCCCGATGCCTCCGCTGGCCGACGCACTCTCCAGCGGTCACCTCACGACCCTGCTGGAACTACTGTTGCTGGAACTGGCCATCGCCATCGGCTCGGACCTGCTTGGTCGACTGATCAGCTACGCCGATTCGCTGCTCTCCGAGCTGTTCACCAATGCCACCAGCGTGCGCCTGATGGAGCACGCCGCCGAGCTCGACCTGGAGGATTTCGAGGACCCCGACCTGCAGGACAAGCTGGACCGCGCACGCCGCCAGACCATGGGCCGCATGAGCCTGATGAGCCAGCTGTTCGGCCAGGTGCAGGACACCATCACCGTCATCAGCTTTGCCGCCGGCCTGATCGTCTATGCGCCATGGTTGATTGTGCTGCTGGCAATTGCCCTGGTGCCGGCCTTCATCGGCGAATCGCACTTCAACACGCTGGGCTATTCGCTCAATTTCAGCTGGACCCCCGAACGCCGCCAGCTCGATTACCTGCGCCAGGTAGGCGCCAGCGTGGAAACGGCCAAGGAGGTGAAGATTTTCAACCTCAACCGTTTCCTGATCGACCGCTACAAGCTGCTGGCCGAGCGCTTCTACAAGGCCAACCGCACGCTGGCGCGCAAGCGCGCGATCTGGGGCACCCTGCTCGCAGCTTTGGGCACCTTTGGCTATTACACCGCCTATGCCTATATCGCCTGGCGTACCATCCGCGGCGATTTCAGCATCGGCGACCTGACCTTCCTGTCCGGCAGCTTCCTGCGCCTGCGCCAGTTGCTGGAAGGCCTGCTCACCGGCTTTTCGCAGGTGGCCGGGCAGGCCCTGTACCTGGACGACCTGTTCTCGTTCTTCGCGATCGAACCGGAGATCCGCTCGCGCCCGGACGCTGTGCCGATCCCGCGCCCGATCCGCCAGGGTTTCGTCTTCGACAATGTCGGCTTCCGCTACCCGGATGCCGAGCGCTGGGCGGTACGCAACCTCAGTTTCGAGTTGCAGGCCGGCGAAGTGATTGCACTGGTGGGCGAGAACGGCGCGGGCAAGACCACTCTGGTCAAGCTGCTGGCACGCCTGTATGACCCGGACGAGGGCCGCATCCTGCTCGATGGCCGCGACCTGCGCGACTATGACCTGGATGACCTGCGCGCCAACATGGGGGTGATCTTCCAGGACTTCGTGCGCTATCACCTGTCCGCTGGCGAGAACATCGGCGTCGGCCTGGTGGATGCCATGGACGACAAGGCACGCATCCGGGACGCTGCCCACCGCTCGCTGGCCGACGAGGTGATCGAGGCCTTGCCGGCCGGTTACGAGCAGTTGATCGGTCGCCGTTTCAAAACTGGCGTGGATCTGTCCGGTGGTCAGTGGCAGAAGATCGCCATCGCCCGCGCCTATATGCGCGATGCGCAGGTGATGATCCTCGACGAACCGACCGCAGCCCTGGATGCACGCGCCGAATTCGAGGTATTCCAGCGTTTCAAGGAACTGTCGGACAACCGCACCGCCGTGCTGATCTCGCATCGCTTCTCATCGGTGCGCATGGCTGATCGCATCCTGGTGCTGGCCGACGGTCGCATCGAAGCCAGTGGCACCCACGAGCAGCTGATGGCCGAAGGCGGCCGCTATGCCGAGTTGTTTGAACTGCAGGCCGCCGGATACCGCTGACCGTAGTGCCGAGCCATGCTCGGCAGGGAGCTTTCCCAGCGAAAAGCACCCCTCCCCAACCCTCCCCTGGGCCTACGGCCAAAGGAAGGGAGCGTAGTGCCGAGCCATGCTCGGCAGAGGCTTTACCAGCGAAAAGCACTCCTCCCCAGCCCTCCTCTTGGCCTGCGGCCAAAGGGAAGGAGCGTAGTGCCGAGCCATGCTCGGCAAGGGGCTTTACCGGCGAAAGCACCCCTCCCCGGCCCTCCCCTTGGCCTGCGGCCAAAGGGAAGGGGCGTAATGCCGAGCATGACTCGGCACTACAGCAATCAGCTCAAATGAGATTCATTCCCATTTAAGGGAAATCGGCTAGAATAGGACGGTCTCCAATTTACGAATCACGGCATGTCTTCCGCTTTTGGCGCCGAAACGGTGCTCGAGGTCCGTCACTGGACGGACGCCTACTTCAGCTTCTCCACCACGCGCGACAGCGGCTTCCGCTTCGAGAACGGCCAGTTCGTGATGATCGGGCTGGAAAACGAAGGCGCCCGCCCTGTCATGCGTGCCTATTCCATCGCCAGCGCCAACTGGGAAGAGCAGTTGCACTTCTTCAGCATCAAGGTGCAGGAAGGCGCGCTGACCTCACGCCTGCAGCACCTCAAGCCTGGCGACAAGGTACTGGTCGGCAAGAAGCCCACCGGCACCTTGCTGATCAGCGACCTGCATCCCGGCAAGCACCTCTACCTGTTGGGCACCGGCACCGGTCTGGCGCCGTGGCTGAGCGTGGTCAAGGACCCGGAAACCTACGAGCGTTTCGAGAAGGTCATCGTCTGCCATGGCGTGCGCTTCGCCAAGGATCTCGCCTACCGCGAGTACTTCGAGCAGGAACTGCCCAACGACGAGATCCTCGGCGACATCGTCCGCGACAAACTGCTGTATTACCCAGCCGTTACCCGTGAGCCTTTCCCCAACCAGGGCCGGCTGACCTCGCTGATGGAAACCGGGCAGATGCAGGAAACGCTCGGCCTGCCGCCGCTGGACCCGGCCAATGATCGCTTCATGATCTGCGGCAGTCCGCAGATGCTGGCCGACCTACGCACCGTGCTGGATGCGCGCGGCTTTGAAGTCTCGGCACGCATCGGCACGCCGGGCCATTACGTGTTCGAACGCGCCTTCGTCGAGAAGTAAGTACGTAGGGGTTTTGTCGACATTCTGCGGCTAGCAGCCACAGAATGATCGTTAGCTTAATGGCCGGATCGCAATGATCCGGCCGTTTTCAGTTCAGCGGAAAGGATTCCCGGGTTCCAGTAGTTCTCCCGGCAGCTTCATCGACAACCAACGCAGCGTGCTGCTCGACGAACTGGCGCAGTGCCAGCAATGCGCGGAGACCGCGAAACACGCGATGGGCGCTGCCTATCCCGCCGCTTGCCAGGCAGCACAATCGATGCGTCCGGTGTTTGACCAGGGGCTGGCGCAGGCGCGTCGCAACGCCCGCCAACAGATCCCCGGATTTCGCCTGCACGAACTGAGAGGTGGGATGAAGGGACGCTGGTCTAGTGCCGTCAACGGCAACTGGCGCGTCACCTTTGAATTCAAGGATGGCAATTGCCACGTGCTGGACTACGAGGACTATCACTGATGAACATGCATGACCCGCCGCATCCGGGCGCCTTCACTTCCGGCATCTATCTGGAGCCGAACAATGTCAGCGGCCGCGAACTCGCACAGGCACTTGGGGTTTCCGCCTCGACGTTGAGTCGGGTGTTGAACGGCAGCAGTCGGGTCAGCCCTGAAATGGCTTTGTGCCTGTCTGTCGCCCTTGGTCGCAGCCCGGAAAGCTGGTTGGCCATGCAGGACGCGCATGATCTCTGGGTCGCCCGCCAGCATTTCGATCTGAAGTCTGTAGCCCGCCTGCAGCTGGCTGCGGCCTGATGACGCAGCGCTCGTTTCAGCCCAGCGCCGCCCGGATATCCGCTTCAAGCGACTCCGGACGCGCGGTTGGCGCATAGCGGGCAAGCACCTGGCCGTTGCGACCAACCAGGAACTTGCTGAAATTCCATTTGATCGCCGCGATGCCCAGCGCGCCGCGCTTCTGCCGCTGCAGCCACTGCCACAGCGGATCGGCGTCGGCGCCATTGACCTTGAGCTTGGCCGACAGCGGGAAGCTGACCCCGTAATTGATGCTGCAGAAGTCCTGGATGGCAGCCGCATCGCCCGGCTCCTGCTGACCGAACTGGTCGCAGGGGCAGCCCAGCACCACCAGCCCCTGCGGGCCCAGCGCCTGCCACAGCTGCTCCAGCCCCTCGTACTGCGGGGTGAAGCCGCATTTGGACGCGGTATTCACTATCAGCAGCACCTTGCCATCAAAGGCGGCCAGCGGCAGCGGACGGCCATCCAGTGCGGTCAACTCGAAATCAAAGGCGTTGGGCATGGCGCGACTCCTGGCAGGACGGCCAGCCTACGTCATTACGGCACGAACGGCATGCAAAATGTGGCCTTTCAGCGCAACCATGCCATTCGACACACCCGTACAGGCGCGCCTGCAGGTACCCTGAAAGAATCAGTCTTTTTACCGGAGTTTCCGCCTTGAACACCCGTCTCGCCCTCGCCCTTGCCGCGACCCTGGGTCTTGCCCTGCCGGCCTACAGCCAGGCCGCAACCACTGCGACCACCCAGTCGGCCCAGCAGGCCAATCCGTTCTTCGCTGAAAGCCCACTGCCGCTGCACTACCCGCAGTTCGACAAGATCAAGGACGCCGATTTTGCGCCGGCTTTCGACGCTGGCATGGCCCAGCAGCTGCAGGAAGTGGAAGCGATCGCCAACAACCCGGCCGCACCGACCTTCGAGAACACCCTGATCGCGCTGGAAAACAGCGGCGCCGTGCTGGACCGCGCCACCACCGTGTTCTTCTCGCTGATCGGCGCCGACACCAATGACGCGCGCAAGAAGCTGCAGGCCGACTACTCGGCCAAGTTTGCCGCGCATGGCGATGCCATCAACCTCAATGGCAAGCTGTTCTCGCGCATCGAGACCCTGTACAACGACCGCGCCAAGCTGGGCCTGGACGCTGAAGGCCTGCGCCTGGTCGAGAAGTACTACGACAATTTCGTCCGCGCCGGTGCCAAGCTGTCCGACGCCGACAAGGCCAAGCTCAAGGCGATGAACGCCGAGCTGGCCAACCTGGGCACCAAGTTCAGCCAGAACGTGCTGGCCGAGGTCAACGCGTCCTACATCGTGGTGGACGACGTCAAGCAGCTTGATGGCCTGTCCGATGAGCAGATCGCCGCCGCCGCCGAGGCCGCCAAGGCCCGCAAGCTGGACGGCAAGTACGTCATCGCCCTGCTCAACACCACCGGCCAGCCGCCGCTGACCAACCTGACCAACCGCGAGCTGCGCCAGAAGATCTACGAAGCCTCGGTCTCGCGCGGCAGCAAAGGTGGCGAGTACGACAACACCGCCCTGGTCTCGCGCATCATGACCCTGCGCGCCGAGAAGGCCGCGCTGATGGGCTTCCCGAACTTCGCCAGCTACTCGCTGGGCAACCAGACCGCCAAGACCCCGGAAGCGGTCAACGCCATGCTCGGCCAGCTGGCCCCGGCCGCGGTCACCAATGCCAAGCGCGAAGCCGCCGACCTGCAGGCGATGATCGACAGCGAGCAGAAGGCCGCCGGCAAGCCGACGTTTGAACTGCAGCCGTGGGACTGGGCCTTCTACAGCGAGAAGGTGCGCCAGGCCAAGTACGACTTCGACGAGTCGCAGCTCAAGCCGTACTTCGAGCTGAAGAACGTACTGGAGAACGGCGTGTTCTTTGCCGCCGGCAAGGAATTCGGCCTGAGCTTCAAGCAGCGCACCGACCTGCCGGTCTACCACGACGACGTCACCGTCTATGACGTGTTCGACGCCGATGGCAGCCAGCTGGCGATCTTCATCTTCGACCCGTATGCACGTGAGTCCAAGCGTGGCGGTGCGTGGATGAACGCCTATGTGTCGCAGTCGGGCCTGACCGGTGACAAGCCGGTGGTGGCCAACCACCTGAACATTCCCAAGCCGCCGGCCGGCAAGCCGACCCTGCTGACCTGGGACGAAGTGAACACCACCTTCCACGAGTTCGGCCATGCGCTGCACGGCATGTTCTCGGACGTGAAGTACCCCTACTTCGCCGGCACCGCAGTGCCGCGTGACTTCGTCGAGTTCCCCTCGCAGGTGAACGAGATGTGGTCCGACGAGCCGACCATCCTGGCCAACTACGCCAAGCACTACCAGAACGGCTCGGCGATGCCGCAGGCGCTGCTGGACAAGGTGATTGCCGCGTCCAAGTTCAACCAGGGCTTTGCCACCACCGAATACCTGGGTGCGGCGATGCTGGACCAGAGCTGGCACCAGATCGGTGTTGGCCAGATCCCGGCACCGAAGGACGTGATGAAGTTCGAGCATGAAGCGCTGGTCAAGGACGGCATCTACTACGCGCCGGTCCCGCCGCGTTACAAGACCCCGTACTTCAGCCACATCATGGGCGGCTACTCGGCGGGCTACTACGCCTACATCTGGTCCGAGGTGCTGGACGCCAACACCCAGAAGTGGTTCCGCGAGCATGGCGGCCTGTCGCGTGCCAACGGCGACCATTTCCGCAAGACCCTGCTGTCCAAGGGCGGCAGCGTTGATGCGATGGAGCTGTTCCGCAACTTCGCCGGCCACGAGCCGCAGATCGAGCCGCTGCTGGAGAAGCGTGGCCTGACC
>NZ_DLJW01000059.1:0-7535 GCF_002477705.1 Stenotrophomonas sp. UBA7606
TAGGTACAAATTTCGTTAAATAATCGTTATTTTTGGTGACCTATTGCCCGTTTCACCGCAAAACGCGCTTCGCGCCAGTGTAATGGTCGCGCCAATAGACACCCTCCAGATGATCCATGCGCACCGTGCCGCCGGTGCTGGGCGCATGGACAAAGCGGCCCTCGCCAACATAGATGCCAACGTGCCAGACGTTGCCTTTGTCGCCGAAAAACACCAGATCTCCGGCGGTCAGGCGATCTGTGGCGATCTTCGGGCCCTGGATGGCGGCCAGTTCGCGCGAGGTGCGGGGCAGGTTGAGCGCCAGCATGTCGCGGTAGACGTAGGTGACCAGGCCACTGCAGTCAAACCCCGACTCCGGGGTGTTGCCGCCATAGCGGTAGGGCGTACCCACCAGCCCCAATGCGCGCATCATCACCGACGCTGCGGCCGCCGGGTCGGCCGAGGCCACTGGCGTGTAGTGACGGGTTGGCGCTGGGGCAGCCGCGCGTTTGGGCGGACTGTGGCCGCAGCCGCTGAGTGCAGCGATGGCCAGGAGCGTGGCCGGCAGGCGCCACGAGCGGAAGCGGGGAACTGGCGTGATGTGCATGGAGCCCGGATAATGCGCCATCTTAGAAGGCCGTCATCATGGCGGCGTCCCCGGCGGCCGACAAGCCGTCCCAACGTCTGCCAGCGGGCAGCCATTTAACAGAGTTACGCATGAAGATCGAAAAAGACCGCGTTGTCCGTTTCCACTACACCGTCTCGGAAGTCGGCCAGGAGCCGATCGAAAGCTCCAAGGACCGTGATCCGTTGGCCATCCTGATCGGCCACGGCAACATCATCCCGGGCCTGGAAACGGCGATGATGGACAAGGAAGCCGGCGAGAGCTTCGGCGTTGACGTGAAGTCGGCCGATGCCTACGGCGAGCGTCGCGAGGGCATGACCCAGCGCGTGCCGAAGAAGCACTTCGGCAACACCCGTCTGGTGCCGGGCACCCAGGTCATCCTGCAGACCAACTTCGGCCCGCGTGCGGTCACCGTCGAGAAGGTCGGCATGACCGTGGTCGACGTCGACCTGAACCACCCGATGGCGGGCAAGGACCTGCATTTCGACGTGGAAATCGTTGAAGTACGCGAAGCCAGCGAAGAAGAAGTGCAGCACGGCCACGTCCACGGCGACGGCGGTCACCAGCACTAAGCGTCTGCCGCAAGGTGATGCAACGAACGGCCCGCCAACGCGGGCCGTTCTGCGTTGGGGAGCGCGTCGGTAGTGCCAGCCATGCTCGGCATGGCGCTGGCCTTCGAATGCCCGCACTCGGCAAGCGGCGCACCTGGCGGTGCCGCTGCCGAGCGTGGCTCGGCACCAGCGTGGTCCGCGTGCTCTAATCGCGCACCTGTACCCAGCAAGGCTGCCGAAGTTGTCCATCTCCTCATTCCAGCCGGTGGCGGCCAGTGAGCGTATCGTCCGCCTGGACGTGCTGCGCGGCCTGGCCTTGTTCGGCATTCTGCTGATGAACATCGAGGCCTTCAGCGGTCCCCTGGACCTGTCCTTCACCGGTATCGATCCGCGTTGGACCGGCTGGGACTTCTGGGCTGATGTCTTTGTCTATGTCTTCGTGCAGGGCAAGTTCTTCACCCTGTTCTCGTTGCTGTTCGGCGTCGGCTTTGGGGTGATGGCGCAGCGCGCCGAGCAAGCCGGCCGCGAGTTCACCCTGTTCTACCTGCGCCGCAGCCTGGGGCTGCTGGTGATTGGTCTGGTGCATGCGCTGCTCGTCTGGTCCGGCGACATCCTGGTCTGTTATGCACTGCTGTCCTTCGCGCTGCTGGCCTTCCGCGAGGCGCCGCGCGGCTGGCTGCCGGTACTGGGCAGCATGGCCTATCTGGGCGCGGTGTCGTTGATGTTGCTGCTGGGCGCGATCATGGCACTGGTGCCGGACAAGGATGCAGCGCAGATGGTCAGCACCGCGCAGGCATCGATCGAAGCGCAGCGACTGGCCTACGCCCATGGCAGCTATCTGCAGGCGGTGGTGCAACGCCTGCGTGATTTCGGTACCGCGATGGGCGCCTTGCTGCTGGTTGGGCCTCAGGTGTTGGGTATGTTCCTGCTGGGCGCGTGGTTCGCCCGCAGTGGCGCCATCGTCGAACCCGCGCGCTTCCCACGGCTGTGGGCAGTGCTGCGCTGGCTGCTGCTGCCGCTGGGGCTGGCGCTGATGCTGGGCAGCGTCAGCCTGCAGTCGTATATGCCGCCGGGCCAGTTCGGTATGCGTACCGGTGTGGTCTATGCCCTGACCGCGCTTGCCGGCCTGCTGATGTGCCTGGGCTACCTGGCCTGGGGCGTACGCTGCAGCCACCGGCTGCAATGGCTGGCGCCAGCAGGGCGGATGGCGCTGAGCAATTACCTGGGGCAGTCGCTGGTCTGCACGCTGGTGTTCTATGGCTATGGGCTGGGCGGGTTCGAGCAGATGGGGCGGGCCTGGCAACTGGCGTTTGCAAGTGCGCTGTTCGCGCTGCAGGTAGGGCTGAGCCATCTGTGGCTGCGCCATTTCCGCTTTGGTCCGGCCGAGTGGCTGTGGCGCTGGTTCACTTACTTGCAGATGCCACCACTGCGACGTTGAGCGGGTCTGCCCGCCTAAGATGGGCGGGTGAGCGTTCCTGAAGACGATGTATTGATCATTGGTGCCGGTGCTACCGGCCTGGCAACAGCCTTGGCTCTGTCTGCTGCTGGCCGGCAGGTAAGGTTGATGGATGCCGGGCAGGTAGGCGGTGCGACCTCGTATGGCAACTGCGGCACCATCACTCCCAGCCATGCGCCGCCCTTGGCCGCGCCGGGGGTGCCGCTGCGCGCATTGCGCTGGATGTTGTCGCCGCAGGCGCCGCTGTACATCCCGCCGCGGCTGGATCCGGCGCTGTGGCGTTGGCTGCTGCACTTCACCGCACGCTGCAACCAGCGCGACTGGTTGCAGAGCACGCGCGGCAGGGCGGCGTTGTTGAACGATTCGCGGCAACGCCTGGCCGATTGGGTGCAGCGTTATCAGCTGCAGTGCGAGTTCGCCGAGCAAGGGCTGGACTATGTATTCCACAGCCAGCGCAGTTTTGAACAGCATGCCGCGCAGTGTGCCGCATTGCAGGCCTTCGACATCGACACCACGGTGATTGCAGGTAGCGACTATCTGGCGCGGGAGCCGGCCTTCAAGCCCGGGGTGGTAGGGGCGATCCACTTCCCGGATGACGCCAGCCTGCGCCCGGATCGCTACACCGCCGAGCTGGCGCGGGTGCTGCGTGCGCAAGGTGTGGTGATCGAGGAGCATTGCCAGTTGCGGGCACTCGAGCCAGATGACCGTGGCGTGCGGGTCAGCAGCATCCGAGGCCCACGCCGCGCGCGCGAGCTGGTGCTGGCCACTGCCGCCTGGTCACCGCAGCTGGCCACCCAGGTGGGGCTGCGCGTACCGATACAGGCCGGCAAGGGCTATTCGATCACCGCCAGTCGCCCGTCATTGGTGCCGCGGCGGCCGGTGGTGTTGAAGGATCGTTCGGTATTCGTCATCGGCTGGGACGGCTGCATCCGCCTCGGCGGCACGATGGAGTTCTCCGGCCACGACGCCCGCTTGAACGGCACACGCCTGCGGGCACTGGAAGACGGCGCGCGCGCCTACCTGCATCAGCCGCTGGGCGAGACGATCCATCAGCGCTGGTGTGGTTGGCGGCCGATGACCTGGGACGACATGCCGCTGCTGGGACGTTCGCCGCGGCATGCTCACGTCTGGTTGGCAGCCGGTCATGGCATGCTCGGCATCAGCATGAGCAGTGGGAGTGGACAACTGATGGCCGACCTGATTACCGGGCGCACGCCTGCAATCGACCCGAGGCCTTACCGCGTGGAGCGTTTCCAATGAGCGCGCGCAGCTATGACGTGGTGGTATTGGGTGGCGGTTCCGGTGGCCTGGCCGCCGCCTTCCGCGCGGCGTCCTATGGCGCCAGGGTGGCGATGCTGGAGCCGGCCGCGCTGGGCGGTACCTGTGTCAACGTGGGTTGCGTGCCGAAGAAGGCAATGTGGTTGGCGGCCGACCTGGCCGAGCGCATCGGCCTGGCCCGGCAGATGGGCTTCGATCTCCCTGCCGAGCCGGCGCTTGCCTGGCCCACCCTGATCGCGCGCCGCCAGCAGTACATCACCAACATCCATGCCAGCTACCAGAAGCGGCTGGATGAAACCGGCGTGGTCCGCATCAGCAGCCGCGGTCATCTGCTCGACGGCAACACCGTGCAATGCGAGGACGGCACGCAGTTCAAGGCCGCGCATATCGTCATTGCCACCGGCGCGCATCCGCTCAAGCCCAGCTTGCCCGGTGCCGAGCTGGGCGGCGTGTCGGATGATTTCTTTGCCTTGCAGGAACGGCCCGGCCGGGTGGCCCTGGTAGGCGGTGGCTATATCGCGGTCGAGCTGGCCGGGGTGCTGCGTGCGTTGGGCAGCGAAGTTGCGCTGCTGGTACGCGGCCAGCGCCTGCTGGACAAGTTCGATGCCGAGCTGGCCGACCAGCTTGCCGAGAACCTGCGCCTGCAGGGCGTGGAACTGCATTTCGGCTGCCAGCTGCAGGCGCTGGAAAAACAGGGCGGGCGGATTGCTGCAGAACTGCGCAATGGGCCCGAACACGCCGTGTTCGATACGTTGCTGTTTGCCACCGGGCGCGGCCCCAATACCGCGGGCCTCGGGCTTGAGCAGGCCGGGGTGGCATTGGATGGCAAGGGCGCCATCAGCGTGGACGAGTACCAGAACACATCGGTGCCTGGCATCTATGCGGTAGGCGATGTCACCGGCCGGGTGACGTTGACGCCGGTGGCGATTGCCGCTGCGCGTCGGCTGATGGACCGGGTGCTGGGCGGGCAGGCGCAGGCGCGCTTGGATTACGAAACCATTCCCAGCGTGGTGTTCGCGCATCCGCCGTTGGGTACGGTGGGCCTGAGCGAGGAAGAAGCGGGCAAGCGCTTTGGCAGAATCAGCACGTATTACAGTCGTTTCCGGCCGATGCTGCAGGCGCTGGGGCAGGGCGAAGTACGCAGCCTGTTCAAGATGGTCTGCGCCGGTGAGGACGAAAAGGTGGTGGGCATCCATCTGCTGGGCGAGGGCGCCGACGAGATCCTGCAGGGCTTTGCGGTGGCGGTGAAGGCCGGAGTGACGCGCCGCCAGCTGGAGGACACCGTGGCCATCCATCCGACCTCGGCCGAGGAAGTGGTGTTGATGCGCTGAGGGTGTGCTTGCGGGCGCATGCCGGGGCGTGCGCCCTTTCCGGCGACGCGACGGTTTCACGCGTCGGCGCATGGCTGATCGTGCCGATTCTGGCCTTGGTCCTGGCGCGGGCATCGTCCGCCGTCGGCAGCCTTCATAATGACCGACCCTCTCCCCCGGATGCCGTAACACCGTGACTGCTCCACCCCCGCGCGATGCCGCCGTGGTCGCGTCCAACCTGCCTACCAGCTCACGTCGACTGTTGATCAGCGGGCTGTTGCTCGCCGGCGTTGGCGCGATAGCCGCCTCCGGCAAGGCGGTGATCGTCAAACTGGCCTACCGCCACGGTGCCGACGCGACAGCGTTGCTGGCCCTGCGGATGCTGATCGCCTTCCCGTTCTTCATCGCCATGGGCATGTGGGCCGCGCGTCGCGCGCAGCCGCTGGGCAACGGTGATCGCTGGCGGGTGCTGCTGCTGGGTTTCAGTGGCTATTACCTGTCCAGCTACCTGGATTTCCTTGGCCTGCAGTACATCAGCGCCACACTGGAACGGCTGATCCTCTACCTCAGCCCCACCCTGGTGGTGCTGATCGCGCTGCTGGTACTCAAACAGCGGCCAACCCGCATGCAGGTGGCGGCACTGCTGGTCAGCTACCTGGGTGTGCTGCTGGCCTTTGGCCATGACATCCAGCTCGAAGGCCAGCGCACCCTGATCGGTTCGGCCCTGGTATTTGCCAGTGCGTTGAGCTATGCGGTCTACCTGTTCGGCAGTGGCCAGTCGGTGGCGCGGATCGGTGCGGTGCGTCTGACCGCCTACGCCAGCATGGTGGCCTGCGTGCTTTGTATCGGCCAATACCTGCTGTTCCAGCCCATCGACGCGCTGTGGACATACGCCCCGGCGGTGTACTGGCTGTCGCTGCTCAACGGCACCGTGTGCACGGTGCTGCCAGTGCTGGCGATCATGATCGGGGTCAAGCGGATAGGCTCCTCGCTGGCCGCACAGGTGAGTATGCTGGGGCCGGTTTCCACGATTGTGCTCAGCGTATGGCTGCTCGACGAACCCATGGGGATCTGGCAAAGCGCCGGGACGGTGCTGGTGCTGCTGGGCGTACTGCTGGTGGGCAGCGGCGTGGCCAAGCGCCGGTGAGCCCGGCGCTTGATGTTGCCGACGGGCATGCGCGCATCCTGGCGGCAATCCGGGCAATCCCGCGCGGTCAGGTGATGGAGTATGGCGAGGTCGCGGCCAAGGCCGGCCTGCCCGGGCGGGCACGGCTGGTGGCGCGCCTGCTGGGCAGCAACGACGATCCTGCGTTGCCCTGGCACCGGGTGCTGCGCTCGGACGGGCGCATCGCCATGCCGGAGGGCTCGCGCGGCTGGCGCGAGCAGAGCCAGCGCCTGCGAGCCGAGGGTGTGCAGGTGGAGAACGGGCGGGTGAAGCGGGCAAAACGGGTGACCACGATGGACGAGGCGATCTGGGGCCCCGGTTAAGCCAGTACGGCTATGATGGGCGCAGTTTTTGCGGATATGCCCATGTTCCAGCGTCCCCCCAGGATTACCCAGGCGTTGTTGATCGCCAATATCGTCGTGTTCGTGCTGCAGCAGTTGCCGCAGATGGCGGGCATCTTCAATCAGTTGGCGCTATGGCCGATCGGCTCGCAGCAGGCCTTCCTTGTCTCCCCCGGCTTTGAGCCTTGGCAACTGCTCAGTTACGGGTTCATGCATGGCGGTTTCGGTCACCTGTTCTTCAACATGCTGATGCTCTACATGATGGGCTCTCCCTTGGAAATGACCTGGGGCGAGAAGCGTTTCCTTACTTTCTATCTGGTATGCGTTGCTGGCGCGGGCCTGTGCCAGTTGCTGGTGACAGCGCTGGCCGGTGAGTACTACCCGGTGGTGGGCGCTTCCGGTGGCGTGTTCGGCCTGTTGCTGGGTTACGGCATGATTTTTGGCAACCGGCAGATCAGCCTGCTGTTCCCACCGGTCACGATGAAGGCGCGCACCTGGGTCATTCTGCTGGGCGTCACCGAATTGGTGATGGCCTATACCGGTTGGCAGCCCGGGGTGGCCCATTTCGCCCACCTTGGCGGCATGTTTTTCGGATGGCTGCTGATCCGCCACTGGCGCCGCCCGCCGCCGAGCAAGCGCGGTAGCTCACACCTGCGCAGCGTGAAGTAAGGTGCTTGGTGCCGAGCCACGCTCGGCAGAGGCCCCACCGGTAGAGCCAGAACCCTGTAGAGAGCCGAGCCATGCTCGGCAGAGGCCCCACCGGTAGAGCCAGAACCCTGTAGAGCCGAGCCATGCTCGGCACAGGCCCCACCGGTAACGCCTCAGCCGAG
>NZ_DLJW01000025.1:0-22523 GCF_002477705.1 Stenotrophomonas sp. UBA7606
AAGATCAAGATCAAGATCAACTGCACCCCTCCCGAACCCTCCCCTTCGCTGCGCGAAAGGGAGGGACCGAAGCCACAACCAAAGCCAGAGCCAGAGCAAAAGCCAAAGCCAAAGCCAAAGCCAAAGGCCAAACCAACGCAAGGCACGCTATTCCCCCTCCCTTTCGCGCAGCGAAGGGGAGGGCCGGGGAGGGGTGCTTTTGCGCTTTCTCCTGCTTTCCCCCGCAACCAACCCTAGCCCTGCATCCAGGCCGGCCCAACCGCGGCAATCCGCACCATCACCGGGCAATCGGCGCGATGTGCGCCCGGCAGGTAACCCAGGCTCATCAGAAATTCGCCAGTAATCTCGCCGCCGGTAAACCGGAAGGTCTTCTTGAACAGCTTCACCCAATCGGCCTTGGGCAACGGATGATGCGCATCCAGCCATGACGCAAACCCGCCATGCGATGCACGCAGGCCCTGGATCACCTGGGCGTTGTGGATGGCAGCCAGTACCTTGAGCCGGTTACGGATGATTGCCGCGTCGGCCATCAGCCGGGCAATGTCGTCCTCGCCGTAGGCGGCCACCGCATCCACGTCAAAGCCGCTGTAGGCCGCGCGAAAGCCCTCACGCTTGCGCAGGATGGTTTCCCAACTCAAACCTGCCTGGTTGATCTCCAGCAGCAGGCGCTCGAACAGCTCGTGCTCGTCCCGCTGCGGGAACCCATATTCATTGGCGTGATAGTCGGCGTGGACCGGATGGCCCGGGGCGAAATCGCAGTAGCTGGACATGGTGGCCGCCAGAGGGAGAATGCCTCGATTATCGCCGGGCAAGCCCTGAACCGTCGCAGCCGTTAGAATGGGCACATGTCTGCGCTGTCGCCCCCTCTTGCCAACCACCTGCTGGTGGCCCTGCCATCACTGGCCGACCCGTTGTTCGCCCGCAGCGTGGCGCTGATCTGCCAGCACGACGACAACGGCGCCATGGGCGTGGTGGTCAACCAGGTCTCCGATTTCACCCTGGGCGATGTGTTCGCGCAGATGGACATCGACACCGATGACCACGACCTGCGCGCGGTGCCGGTGCTCAACGGTGGGCCGGTACATACCGAGCGCGGCTTCGTCATCCACGACGATGCCCGCAGCTGGGATTCCAGCCTGAAAGTGGCCGATGGCTTGTACCTGACCACCTCGCGCGACATTCTTGAGGCCATGGCCCGTGGCGAGGGGCCGCGCAACGCGCTGGTGACCCTGGGCTGCGCTGGCTGGGGCGCCGGGCAGATGGAGCAGGAGCTGGCCGAGAACAGCTGGCTGACCGTGCCGGCCGATGCCGCGGTGCTGTTTGCCACCCCGCTGGATGAGCGCTGGCAGTTGGCCGCCTCGCGGATCGGCGTGGATCTGTTCCGGCTGACCGGGTATAGCGGTCATGCCTGAGTCGGCAATGCTCTCCACCGATAGCACGGTGCTCGGCTTCGACGTCGGCTCGCGGCGCATTGGGGTCGCAATCGGCAGCTCATTGGGTGTTGGTGCGCGCGCCATCGCCGTGGTCGATGTGCACGGCAACGGCCCGGACTGGAATACGCTGGACCGCCTGCACAAGGAATGGCGGCCGCAGGGCATGATCGTCGGCGACCCGCTCACCCTGGAAGGCGAAGACCAACCCAACCGCGAGCGCGCGCATACCTTTGCCCGGCAGTTGCAGCAGCGCTACAAGGTGCCGGTGCTGCTGGTGGACGAGCGTTCCAGCTCGGTGGAAGCCGCGCAGCGCTTTGCCGTGGAGCGCGCGGAAGGCCGCAAGCGCCGCCGCGATGCCGCCAACCTGGATGCGGTGGCTGCTGCCGTCATCATCGAACGCTGGCTGTCCGCACCGCACGAAGCCACCCCCATTTCCTGACCTCCGAAGACCCCGCCATGACTTCTTCGCAACTTGATGACCAAGGACGCCTGCGCCACCTGCTGACCCTGGATGGTTTGCCCCGTGAGACCTTGCTGCAGTTGCTGGACCGTGCCGGGCAGATCCGCGACGCCGCCGTCGGCCGCATCAGCAACAAGCGCGGCGTATTGGCCGGCACCGCCGTGTGCACGCTGTTCTTTGAACCCTCCACCCGCACCCGCAGTTCGTTCCAGCTGGCGGCGCAGCGGCTGGGAGCGGATGTATTGAATTTCGATGCGTCCACCTCGTCCACACGCAAGGGCGAAACCGCCTGCGACACGCTGAAGAACCTGGAAGCCATGGGCGTGCGCGGTTTCGTCATCCGCCACCCGGACGATGGTGCCGTGGCCGAACTGGCCGCCGCCGCAGGTGAGGGCACGGCGCTGGTCAATGCCGGCGACGGCCGCAGCGCGCACCCCACCCAGGGCCTGCTGGACATGCTGACCCTGCGCCAGGCCAAGGGCCCTGATTTTTCCAAGCTGAAAGTGGTGATCGTCGGCGACGTGAAGCATTCGCGCGTGGCCCGCACCGACCTGCAGGCGATGCGCACCCTGGGCGTGGGCGAGATCCGCGTCTGCGGCCCGCAGTCGTTGCTGCCGGACGATGAAACCCTCAACGGGTGCGTGGTAGGCCAGGACTTTGACGCCATGCTGGAAGGCTGCGACGCGCTGATGATGCTGCGCCTGCAGCGCGAGCGCATGGAAGAAGGGCTGGTGCCTTCGCTGGAGCAATACCACGCGCAGTACGGCCTCGACAGCGCGCGCCTGCAGCGTGCAGCCAAGGACGCAGCGGTGCTGCACCCGGGTCCGATCAACCGCGGCGTGGAAGTTACCGACGAGGTGGCCGATGGCCCGCAGTCGTGGGTACTGCGCCAGGTTGCCAACGGCGTAGCCGTGCGCATGGCGGTACTGGAAACCCTGCTGGGTTGACGTCCTGCCCCCTCCCTTTGCGCAAGCAAGGGGAGGGCTGGGAAGGGGGGGCTTTTTGGGGCTTTCAGAGAGCTTGGGATCTTGCGCTTTGGGCGGTTGTCGACTGCTGGTGGATTGCCGGTAATGCCTCTGCCGAGCAGGGCTCGGCACTACGCTCCCTCCCTTTGCGCAAGCAAGGGGAGGGCTGGGGAGGGGTTGGCTTTTTGGGGCTTTCAGGCAGCTTTGGGTTTTGCAGCTTGGGCGGTTTCCAACTGCTGGGGGATTGCCGGGAATGCCCCTGCCGAGCATGGCTCGGCACTACGCCGCGTTCAAGGTGTCGCTTCCTGGCGCTCGCGCAACTGCTTGATGTACGTCAGCTCGTTGTTGGCGATCTTGTTGTCGGGTTCCAGTTCCAGTGATTTTTCATAGGCCGCCTGTGCTGCGGCCAGATCACCCAGCTCGATCTGTGCAAAGCCGGTGCCGCGCAGGGCAAGTGCTTCGGCATAGGCTGCTTCCGGGTGGGTACGGGTCAGGGCAAGGGCGCGTTGGTAGCTGTCCAGTGCGGCGGCCCAGTCCTTGCGCTGTATCAGTGCGGCGCCGCGCTCGGTCAAAGGCTCGGCTTCGTATGGCGCGGTGGCATGGGCTTTGTCCAGCCAGCGTAGGGCCTGCTCTATGTCCTTCTTCTCCACCGCAATGTAGCCCAACTGGGTGTAGGCATTGGCGCAGGCCAGGTCCAGCCAGTCCACGGGCTCACCATTACCGCTCTCACGCAGATAGAGCTCGTATTGACGCTGGGTGCGGAAGCTCAGTACCTGCCGTCCGGGCGCTGAGCGGTAGGCGTCGCATTGCAGCGCGACCTCGTGCAGCGTATCCAACGCCTTGGCGTGCTCACCGTTGAGGTTGCGTTGGGTCGCCTGCGACACGGATGCGCGCAGCTCCTTGCCAAGTGCGGGCTCGGCTTGGTGCGACAATAGTGGGGTGGTGCTCAGGCGTGAGGGGCCGGTCTGGCTTTGCGCCATTGCCGGCAGACAGGCGCCCAACAGGCACAGCAGAAACAGATGACGCATGCCCATCCTTGCGTAGCGGCGTTGGCATGAGCCTAGCGTGGAACCGCCGCCGCTGCATGCGCGTTTGCAGCAGCTCCCTCAGTGATCGGCAGCCGGGGGGCGCGGGGCCATCGCCAGGATCGCCAGTTGCTGCTGGGCTTCCTCATTGCCGGCTGCGGCGGCCGCCTGCACTTGCGCAAGGTCGGGATGTTGCACGACCAGGATCGGAAATTCGCAGTGCGGGCAGCTGTACTCGGTCTGCTCGTCGTGCAGCTCCATCTCCATCTGCCGTGAGCTGCCCTGCCATTCGCAGGCCGGGCAGTGGTGGGCATGCTCGCGCCAACCGGGTTGGTAGTAATCGTTGACGGTGATGGTCATGGGCAGGCCTGGAACAAGGGCAGGCAAGTGTAGCCCGGGTAAGCGCAGGCGCACTTGGAAGTTGTTGGTGCAGAGTCCCGGGTGCGCTTGCGCTTGCCCGGGCTACGTCTCGCAATCAGTGCAACAGCACCAGCGTGGCCAGGCCAAGGAAGGTGAAGAAGCCCATGGTGTCGGTCACCGCGGTCAGAAAAATGCCGCTGGCCAGCGCCGGATCGAAGCCCAGCCGTTTCAGTGTCAGCGGCACCAGCACGCCGGCAGTGGCGGCAAACAGCAGATTGAAGGTCAACGCCGCGGCGATCACCAGCGACAGCCCGGGCATGTGGAACCAGGCCAGCACGATCAGGCCCAGGATCGTGCCCAGCATCAGGCCGTTGAGCAGGGCCACGCGCAGCTCTTTCCACAGCAGCGTGCGGGCGTTGGAAGCACCCACCTGGCCCAGTGCCAGGCCGCGGATCATCAGCGCCAGCACCTGGGTGCCGGCGTTGCCACCGAGGCCGGCGACAATGGGCATCAGCACTGCCAGTGCCACCAGCTTGTCGATGGTGCCTTCAAAGTGGCCCACCACGCTGGAAGCGAGGAAGGCGGTACACAGATTGATCGACAGCCACATCAGGCGGCGTCGCATCGCACGCCAGACCGGGCTGAACAGATCCTCGTCCTCGTCCAGACCCGCCGCGCCCAGCACCTGGTGCTCGGCCTGGCCGCGGATGATGTCCACCACGTCATCGATGGTGATGCGGCCGATCAGGATGTTGTTGTCATCCACCACCGGTGCCGACACCCAGTCATGGTCGGAGAATTGGCGGGCAACTTCGTCGGCGCTTTCGCCCACATCGATGGCCGGCTGTTCGTCGTCGATCAGGCGATTGATCGGAGTGGTGTCTTCATGCGTGACCAGCGCGGCCAGCGACAGCCGGCCCAGGTATTGGTGGCGCCGGCTGACCACGAACAGGTAGTCGGTGTGGTCGGGCAGTTCACCGCGCAGGCGCAGGTAGCGCAGCACCACGTCGACGTTGACGTCGGCGCGCACCGTGACCACGTCGGGGTTCATCAGGCGCCCGGCGGTGTCCTCGGGATAGGACAGCACCTGCTCCAGGCGCTCGCGGTTCTCGCGGTCCATCGACTTGAGGACTTCGTCGATGACGGTGTCGGGCAGGTCTTCGACCAGGTCCGCAAGGTCATCGATGTCCAGGTCTTCGACCGCGGCGATGATTTCGTCCGGGTCCATGTCCGCCAGCAGGCTTTCGCGCACGTCGTCGCCAACATGCACCAGCACCTCGCCATCGTCCTCGGCGTCGACCAGGCCCCACACCACCTCGCGCTTGCCCGGTGGCAGCGATTCGAGCAGGTTGCCGATTTCGGCCGGCGACAAGGTGTTGACCAGGCGGCGTACCGGCCCCAGCCGGCCACTATCAAGCGCATCGGAAAGCAGTCGTAGCTGGCGTGCGGTCTTGTCGTGGCGTACGGCTTCGGCCATGCGCAGCTCCCGGAAGTGAAATGGCCGCTATATCCGGGGCAAGCATGCGCCACCGGAGGTGTTCAGCCCGTCATTATCGCGTGCAAGTGGCGGCCTTTGCACACGCTTTTTGCGCATCAGCCCTGCGCGGTGGCGTTTATCCAGCGCTCGATGCCGCGGCGGTCGCGCGCGGCCAGCAGTTGCGGGGCCTGCGCGCGCAGGGCGGTCAGGTCCAGCCCGCGGATGGCCCGGCGTACTTCCAGCAGCGTGCCCGGGTGCAGGCTGAACTCGGTCAAGCCCAAGGCCAGCAACAAGGCGGTCATGCGCGCGTCACCGGCAATCTCGCCGCAGACCGCCACGGGCGTGTCATTGCGCCGTGCGGTGTCGATGACATGTGCCAGCAGTCGCAACACCGCCGGATGCAGGGGCGAGTACAGCTCGGACACGGCCTCGTTGTTGCGGTCCGCAGCCAGCAGGTACTGCACAAGGTCATTGGTGCCGATCGACAGGAAGTCGACCTGGTCGATGAAGGTGTCCAGCGCGAACGCCGCCGCCGGCACCTCGATCATCGCCCCGACCTGGATGGTGTCGGAAATCTCATGGCCTTCATTGCGCAGCAGGGCGGCCAGGCGCGACAGGCGCCGGCGCACGGCCATGATCTCCTCGCGGGTGGTCAGCATCGGAATCAGGATGCGGATCGGCCCGTAGCCGGAGGCGCGCAGGATGGCCCGCAGTTGGGTGTCGGACACCTTGGGCTTGGCCAGCGACAGGCGTACCCCGCGCAGGCCCAGGGCCGGGTTTTCCTCGCTGCCCATCACCAGCCCGGTGCGGTCGGCCTTGTCCGCGCCCAGGTCCAGGGTGCGGATGGTCACCGGCCGGCCACTCATGCCCAGCACGGTGTCGCGGTAGATACGGAACTGCTCGTCTTCGTTCGGCAGCTGGTTGCGCTGCAGGAACAGGAACTCGGTGCGGTACAGGCCCAGGCCGCGTGCGCCCAGCGCATGGGCCTGGGTGACGTCCTCGGCCGACTCGGCATTGGCCAGCAGGGTGATCTCCACCCCGTCGACGGTGCGGGTGGGCTTGCCACGCAGGCGCCCAAGCTCGCGCTGTTCGCGTGCCAGTTCGCGCTGGCGGGCGCGGTACTGGCGCAGGTCGGCCGGGCCGGGGTCAAGCACGATCTCGCCACTGGCACCGTCAACGATCAGCACGTCGCCATCGTTCACCTTCTGCAGCACCGCGCTGGCACCAACCACCAAGGGCATGTGCAGGCTGCGGGCAAGGATGGCGCTGTGCGAGAGCACACTGCCCGCACTGCTGATGATGCCGACCACGCCTTGCGACTGCAGCTGTGCCAGCTCGGACGGGGCCACGTTCTCGCAGACCAGGATCTCCCCGGCCAGGCCTTTCACCGTGGTGGTGCGCTTGTGCAGGAAGGAATGGATGCGGCCGATGACATGGTCCAGGTCGTCCAGCCGGCTTTTCAGGTAGGCGTCCTCCATGCCTTCGAACACCTGGGCAAGGCGGTCGCGCTGCACGCGCAGGGCATGGCCTGCGCTGTAGCGCTTGCTGCGTACCAGTTCGTCCAGCGCGCTGAGCAGTTCCGGGTCGTCCAGCAGCATGGCGTGCAGGTCGAGGAACTCACCCACCTCGGCCGGCAACGCGCCCTGCAGGCGGGTACGCAGCTCGCGCATCTCGGCGCGGGCAGCGTCGGTGGCGCGGTGCAGGCGTTCCAGCTCCTGTTCCACTGCTGCCGCGGCGATGCGTTTTTCGCCAACGTCCTGCACATGGGGCAGGCGCACGCGGGCGCGGCCCAATGCCGTGCCACGTGAAGCCGCCAGCCCCTGCAGCCGGGTCACGGCTGTTGCTCCCGTGGGGAGTGCGCAGGTGGCAGGGCGGCTGCGGGCATCAGTTGTCCTCGTCGAAGCGACGCTCGAACAGGGCCGCAACTGCCTCCAGTGCGGCGGCCTCGTCCTCGCCATCGACGCGCACCGTCACCGGCGTGCCTTGTGCGGCAGCCAGCAACATCACGCCCATGATGCTTTTGGCGTTGACCTCGCGGCCCTTGGCCACCAGCGTGGCATTGGCGCGGAAGCCGGACAGCACCTGCACCAGCTTGGCGGTGGCGCGGGCATGCAGGCCCAGCCGGTTGGAAACAATGAGTTCTTTCTCAAGCATCGTCGGTGATGACTCCATTGCGGGCGCCCGCCGCCGCAGTGGCGGGCAGTTGGTCCAGTCCCTGTTCCGGATAGTTCATTACCCGCAGCAGCATCGGCAGGCTGAGCGCGGACACGCGGCGTACCGGTGTGCCCAAGCGTGCCAGCCGGGCGGCCAGATTGCTGGGGCTGGCGCCGTACAGGTCGGTCAGCACCAGCACGCCTTCATCACCTTCCACACGTCGCATCGCCGCCGATGCCGCTGGCAGCAGGGCGTCCAGGTCGGCGTCGAAAGGGACTTCGAACGCTTCGGTTTTGAGCGGCAGTTGCCGCAACAACGTCGTCGCTACTTCCAGCAGGGAAGTACCAACACCAGGGTGGGTTACAAGGAGAATGCCGCAGGTCATGACCGAACGTTAACAGGTCAGGGCAAGTCCGCGATAGCGCTTAAATCTGTCTTCTGTGTGCCATTCAGCACGGGAGTATCAGCGCTGGGCAACTGGGGCTCAATCCTGTTCGCGATGGAAGGTGGCAACGTCCTGCCAGCCGGTTTCGCGGGCATGCCGGGCAAGGCGCTCGGCGAGGTAGACCGAGCGGTGTTTGCCGCCGGTGCAGCCGAAGGCGATGGTGACGTAACTGCGGGTATCGCTGCCCAGTTTGGGCAGCCAGGTGTCCAGCAGGTCCTGCAGCTGGGTGACGTAGCGCACCACTTCCGGCTGCGCGTCCAGGTACTCGCGCACCTCGCGGTCGCGCCCGGTCAGCGAGCGCAGCTCCGGGTCCCAGTGCGGGTTGGGCAGCACCCGCGCATCAAATACGAAATCGGCCTCGGCCGGCACGCCGCGCTTGTAGGCAAAGGACTCGAACAGCAGCGACAGCTTGCCCTGCTGCGCGAGCGCGAACTCGGTGATGACGCGGCGCCGCAGCTGGTGCACGTTGAGCCGGGTGGTATCGATGACGGCATCGGCTTCGTTGCGCAACGGTGCGGTCAGCTTGCGCTCGTGGGCGATGGCCTCGGGCAGCGACAGGCCCAGTTGGCTCAGCGGGTGGCGGCGGCGGGTGTCGGCGTAGCGGGCGAGCAGAGTGTCGTCATCGGCCTCGAAGAACAGCAGGTGGGCGTCGATGCCGTAGTCGGTGGCGATCTTGCGCCACTGGCCGAGCTGGCTCAGGTCGTTGCGGCCACGTACGTCGATGCCGACGGCAATCCGGCGTGGACCGTTCGCATCGCGCTGGCCCAGCACGCTGCGCACGAATTCCGGCAGCAGGTTTACCGGGATGTTGTCCGAGCAGTAGTAGTCCAGGTCCTCGAAGGTCTTCAATGCGACCGATTTGCCTGAGCCGGACAGGCCACTGACGATGACCAGTACCGGTGACAGCGGGACGTTCATGGGCTGCGTTGCTCCAACAGGTTGCTGTGGCGGGCGATGAACATCGCCGCCGGGTCGATGCCCTTGGTGCGCAGGATGTGCAGTCGGGTGGCGGCTTCGGTGAGCACGGCCAGGTTGCGGCCCGGCATCACCGGCAGGGTGATCAGCGGCACGTCCAGGTCCAGCACGTGGCGTTTGCCCGAGTCGCCGGTCAGGCGCTCATAGCCATAGCTGCTGGGCTCGGTCATGGGCTTGGTCAGGTGGACGATCAGACGAAGATACTTGTTCTTCTTTACAGAAGTGTCACCAAACATCTGTCGGACATTCAGTACGCCAAGCCCTCGGACTTCCAGTAGATCCTGCAGCAGTTCCGGACAGGTGCCATCCAGTACGTCTGGGGCGATCTGGGTGAACTCAGGGGCGTCGTCGGCAACCAGGCGGTGCCCGCGTGACAGCAGCTCCAGCGCAAGCTCGCTCTTGCCCGAGCCTGCTTCGCCGGTGATCAGCACGCCGATGGAATAGATCTCCATGAAAACGCCGTGCAGGATCACCCGCGGTGCCAGGGTGCGGGCCAGGTGGTAGCTGATGTGGTTGAGCAGTTCATGGCCGCGCCGTGGCGACACCCACAACGGGGTCTGTGATTCGTCGGCGGCCGAGCGCAGGTCTTCCGGGCAGCCGTGGCTCTTGGTGATCACCAGTGCCAGCGGCCGGGCCTGGATGATGCGTTCGATCACCTCCCAGCGCTGGCGGGCATCGAGCGAATCCAGCCAGGTAAGTTCCTCGGTGCCGAGGATCTGTACTTTGTTGGGATAGATGGTGTTGAGGTAGCCGGCCAGCGAGGGGCGGCGGGAGACGGTATTGCCCGCCTCCAGCTCGCGTTGGCCGCCGGCCTGGCCGGCAACCCAGCGCAGGTCCAGCTTTTCGCGCTGCTGGTCGAAGAGTTCCTGGGCCGTGATGCTGGTATTCATCCGCTGCGTGCCTGTTGCGGGTTGCTGACGATGTGCTGCAGGGCGTCGGCGTCCGGTGCCTGGCGCAAGGCCTGGCGGATGCCGGGGTCGGAGAACATCTCGGCCAGTTCCGACAGCAGCATCAGGTGTTGGTGCGTGTAGTGCTCGGGTACGGCCATGGCAAACACCAGGTCCACTGGCTCGCCGGTGCCGAAATCCACCGGTTGCTGCAGCCGCAGCAGGGCGCCTCGGGGCTGTTGCAGGGTAGGGGAGCGCCCATGCGGGATGGCAATGCCATGGCCGATGGCGGTACTGCCCACGCGTTCGCGTTCGCGCAGGCTTTCAAAGAGGCTCTCGGCCCCGGCTTCGCGGCAGGCGAGCAGGCGGGATGCGGCGAGCAGGGTACTGTCACGATCGGCGGCCGAAAGTACCTGGGTACTGACGGCCGCCATGAGGTCGGTCAACGGCATGTGGGGTGCGGGTGATGGCGGCTAGGCGCCATTGTCGCGCAGAGCATGCGAAGCATGGGGAAGATTCTTCTCCTTGTGCTTGATGACCAGCCGGTCAAGCTTGTCCGCCAGTACGTCGATGGCCGCATACATCGTGGGCTCGGCGGCGTCGGCATGGAGGGTGCGGCCGGGGAGGTTCACCGTGGCCACGACGAGATAGTCGGGTTTGCGTGTGGACAACTGCACCCGCACTTCGCAGTGCTGGTCAAAGTGGCGGCCCAATCTTTCCAGCTTCGTTTCCACGTACTCCTTCAAGGCGGGCGTGACTTCAACTTGCTGGCCATACGTCTCGATACGCATCGGATTCCTCCTGTGGTTCGGGTTGCCGTCATGAACCCTGCGCCCCACCAGCAAATGCGTCAGGCAATACGTACGCGTTCGTGGGAGGCGGAGATGTTCATGGCTTCACGATACTTCGCCACGGTGCGTCGCGCTACCGGTATGCCACTTGTTTTGAGCATCTCGGCCAGCTTGGCGTCAGAAAGCGGTTTGCGCGGGTTTTCCGCATCTATCAGGTTGCGGATCATGGATTGGATGGCGGTGCTGGAAGCCTCGCCGCCGCCTTCGGTGTCGATGCCCGAGGCAAAGAACGCGCGCAACGGCAGGGTACCGCGTGGTGTGCGTACGTATTTGCGGGCAATGGCACGGGAAATCGTCGATTCGTGCAGTTCCAGCTCGGCGGCGATTTCACGCAGGGTTAGCGGGCGCAGCGCCTGCTCGCCGAACTCCAGGAAGCCGGCCTGGTGCTGCAGCAGGCTGTTGACCACCCGCAACAGGGTTTCGCCACGGGCCTCCAGGCTTTTGAGCAGCCAGCGGGCCTCCTGCAGGTGGGCGCGCAGGTAGCTGGCATCGGCATCGCCACAGCGGCGGATCAGCTGTTCGTAGCTGCGGTTGATGACCACTCTGGGGCCGGCGTGGCCGGCCAGCGCGCAGCGCCACACACCGCGTTGCCGCCACACCACGCAGTCGGGTACCACATAGTTGTCCGATGACAGCTCGCCCAGCTGCTTGCCGGGGCGGGGATCGAGCGAGCGCAGCAGCTGCACGGCTTCTTCCACCGCCGCCTGGGGCTGCTTGAGCTCCTGGGCGATGCCGGCGATGCCGGCGCGCGGCAGGCGTTCCAACGGGCCTGTGGCAATGTGCCGGGCCAGGGCCATGCCGGGAGTTGTGCTGGGCAGGGTGTCCAATTGCAGGGTCAGGCATTCGCCCAACGAACGTGCGCCGACGCCTGCCGGGTCAAAACACTGCACCTGCCGCAGCACGGCGACGATCTCGTCTTCGTCGGCATGGATTTCCGGGCACAGGGTCTGGGCTATGGTCGAGAGCGGTTCGCGCAGGTAGCCGTCTTCGTCCAGAGCGTCGATCAACGCCACGCCGATGGCGCGGTCGCGGGGACCCAGGTGGGTGAGGTGCAGCTGCCAGAGCAGGTGGTCGGCGAGGCTGTCAGCCTCGGCGGCCTGTTCGCGCCCGCTGCCGTCATCGTCGTCGAACGATCCGCTGCGGGGGCTGGCCCAGTCTTCGTCTACGCCTTCCTGCGCGCCGTCCCAGTCTTCGTTGTCGCTGTTGATGTCACCCTCGGCAGGATCGGCCGGGCCATCATCGCTGCTGGTGTTGGCGGGGCTGTCGTCGTCGCCGCCTTCATTCTCGGCCCATTCCAGCAGTGGGTTGGTCTCCACTGCCTCGACCAGTTCCAGTTCCAGCTCGGTGGTGGACATCTGCAGGAGCCGGATGGCCTGACGCAACTGTGGCGTCATGACCAGATTCTGCCCCATCGATGTCTGCAGCCGTGCCTTCATGCCTGTTCCGTCCGGGAAAGGGGGCCAGTGCCGCCCCGTCGTCGGACTCAGAGGGTGAAAGCGTCCCCCAGGTAGACGCGACGGACGTCGGTATTGGCCAGCAGCTGTTCCGGCGCCCCCTGCGCAAGAACCATGCCTTCAGCGAGGATATACGCCCGGTCGCAGATTCCCAAGGTCTCACGCACGTTGTGGTCGGTGATCAGCACGCCGATGCCGCGTTGCTTGAGGTGGGTCACGATGCGCTGGATCTCGCCGACCGAAATCGGATCGACGCCGGCGAAGGGTTCATCGAGCAGGATCAGCCGCGGCTTGGCGGCAAGTGCCCGCGCGATTTCACAGCGGCGGCGCTCACCACCGGACAGGCTGGCACCGGGCTGGTCGGCGACATGGCTGATCTGCAGTTCTTCCAGCAGCGAGTTCAGTTCGCGCTCGCGGCCTTCCGCATTCAGGTCCTCGCGCAGCTCCAGCACCAGGCGGATGTTGTCGGCCACGCTCAGCTTGCGGAACACCGAAGGCTCCTGCGGCAGGTAACCCACGCCGAGCTTGGCGCGGGTATACATCGCATCGGCGGTGATGTCCTGGCCGTCGAGCACGATGCTGCCGGCATCGGCGGCGACCAGGCCGACGATCATGTAGAAGCAGGTGGTCTTGCCGGCGCCGTTGGGGCCAAGCAGGCCGACCACTTCGCCGGCTTCCAGGGTCAGGCCGAAGTCCTTGACGACTTCGCGGTTCTTGTAGCGCTTGCGCAGGCCTTGGGCGACGAGCATTACTTCGTGTCTCCCGACGCTGCCGGCGCCTTGTTCTTGGGCTGGATCACGGTACGCACGCGGGTGCCGTCGCCACCGCTCTGCATGGCGCCGGTGCGGGTGTTGTAGACCATGCGCTGGCCGGCATTGGTGCCGCGCTCGGACTCGACGTTGTAGTTGCCGGTGAGGATGATCACCTCGCTGTTGACGTTGTAGTCCATGTTGTCGGCGCGGGCGTTCATCCAGGTGTTGTCGTCCATCTGCTGCTTCAGGCGTGCCTGCTTGCCGCTGAGGATGACCCGCTCGGTCTCGCCATTGCGCTGGATCACGTCCGCGGTATCGGCATGGATTTCCAGCGAGCCCTGGGTGATGACCACGTCGCCACGGAACTGGCACTTGCCGTTGTCGGTGAACACGCAGTCGTTGTTGTTCGCCTCGATGTTCATCGGCTGGTTGCGGTCCGAGGCCTTGGCCCATACCGCGCCAGGGGCGAGCAGGGCGGCGAGCAGGGTGATCGACGCGAGCTTAGCGGGCAGCATTGGGTTCATAGCGGGTCTTGACCTGGGAATGGAGAGAGTACTGCTTGTTCTTGAGATTCGTCTGGAAGCCGACCCCGGATTGGACCAGGCCGGGGCGGGTCATGGTGACCAGGCCGTCGGTGCGGGCCAGGTCCTGCTTGGGCAGCACGTCCAGCTCGGCGGTGCGGAAAGTGGTGGGCGGGGTCTTGCCGTCGTTGGGGCTGTCGCCACTGACGTTGCCGCGCAGGCGTACTTCCTCGCCCTTGGCGCTGACCCAGCCGGTATCGGCACGCAGCTGCCAATGGTTGCCGGCGGCATCGGGCAGCAGGAACAGCGGCTGGGTGATGGTGGAGGTTTCATCCACCCGGCTGCGTTCCATCGAGGGCGCACGCAGGGTCATCGACTCCTTGCCATCCTTGCCCAGGCTGATGATCTCGAAGTCGCCCAGCACATAGTCCGAGCGGCCTTGTTCGGCGGCGGTGGGGACCACGTTGGCGCGGTTGCGCCAGGCCGACCAGCCGCTGGCCAGGGCGGCAATCAGCAGTGCCACACCGATCACGCTACGCCAGCTCATGCGCTGTACCTCGCCAGCACCGCGTCCAGCTTGCCCTGGGCTGCAAGCAGCACGTCGCACAGCTCGCGTGCGGCGCCACGGCCGCCCTTGCTGCGGGTTTGCCAGTGCACGCGTTCGGCGATCCAGGGGTGGGCATCGGCCGGTGCCACCGCAAGGCCGACGGCACACAGCGGGGCAAGGTCGGGCAGGTCATCGCCGAGGAAGGCGACCTGTTCCAGGCCGATGCCGTGTTGTTCACACAGGGTGCGCACGCTGGCCAGCTTGTTGCCGACGGCGATCTGGGTGTCGATGCCCAGGTCGGCGCCGCGCTTCTGTGCCGACAGGCTGTTGCGGGCGGTGATCAGCACCGGGTGGATGCCATGTTGCTGCAGCAGCTTCAGGCCCAGCCCGTCCTGCACGTAATACGCCTTGCTCTCGTTGCCGGCGTGGTCGTAGTACAGGCGGCCATCGGTCAGCGTGCCATCCACGTCGAAACAGGCCATGCGGATGCCCGCAGCCTTGGCGTGCAACGTGGGAGGGAACTTGTCGAGCGGGTTGTAGGGCATCTGCAGGCGGTCCGTTGCGGCTGGCCGGGGAATCCCCGGAACGGGTCATTGTGCGGGGTTTAAACCACTTTTGCCCGCAACAGGTCATGAATGTTCAGGGCGCCGACCGGCCTGTTGGCCTCGTCGACCACGATCAAACCATTGATTTTGTGTTTCTCCAGCAGGCGCGCGGCTTCCACCGCCAACTGGTCGGCGACGATCGTGCGCGGGTTGCGGGTCATCACCTGGGCGATGCCGGCGGCGCGTACGTCGATGTCGGTGTCCAGGGCGCGGCGCAGGTCGCCGTCGGTGAACAGGCCGGTCAGCCTGCCGTGGGCATCGACCACGGCGGTCATGCCCAGGCGCTTGCGGCTCATTTCCATCAGCGCCTGGCTGAGGCTGGCGTCCTCACCCACGCTGGGCAGCTCATCGCCGCTGTGCATCACGTCGGTGATGTGCAGCAGCAAGCGCCGGCCAAGGCTGCCGGCCGGGTGCGAGCGGGCGAAATCGTCGGCGGTGAAGCCGCGTGCGTCGAGCAGGGCAACCGCCAGCGCATCGCCCATCGCCAGCGAGGCGGTGGTGCTGGAGGTTGGCGCCAGCGCCAACGGGCAGGCTTCGTTGTCCACATTGACGTCCAGATGCACGTCAGCGGCCCGGGCCAGGCTGGATTCGGGTTTGCCGGTCATCGAGATCAGGGCGTTGCCCTGGCGCTTGAGCACCGGCAGCAGCATCAGCACTTCGTCCGACTCACCGGAGTAGGACAGCGCCAGCACCACGTCATCCTCGGTGATCATGCCCAGGTCGCCGTGGCCGGCTTCACCGGGGTGCACGTAGAAGGAGGGGGTGCCGGTGGAGGCCATGGTCGCGGCGATCTTGCGTGCGATATGCCCGGATTTGCCCATGCCGGTGGTGACCACGCGGCCGCGCGAACCCAGGATCAAGCGGCAGGCGCGGGCGAAATCGGTGCCGATGCGGCCGCCCACGCGGTCCAGTTCATCGCGCTCGATCTCGAACACCCTGCGGCCACTGGCCACCAAGGCGGCGTCCTGCAGCGTGTCCAGGGAAAGCGGGGAAGCAGCCATGCGGACGCCACCGGGGAGAGTAGAATGGACCCCCATTTTATTAGGAAAGCGCCTTGGACGCCGACACCATCCGTAACCTCATCGAAACCGGCTTGCCGGGAGCCCGTGCCGACGTGCAGGGTGAAGACGGCGTGCATTTCGAGGCCACGGTGGTCAGCGAGGCATTTGCCGGCAAGCTGCCGCTGGCCCGCCACCGCATGGTCTATGCGACGCTGGGCGACCTGATGGGCGGCGCCATCCATGCGCTCGCGCTCAAAACCCTTACTCCAGGCGAGGCCGGCTGAGCCGGACCGCCCCACCCAAACCATTGGCCTTCATACATGGCAAAAATCGTAGTCACCGGCGGTAACACGCTCAACGGTGAGGTTCATATCTCCGGCGCCAAGAACGCCGTCCTGCCCATCCTGTGCGCGACCCTGTTGGCGGATGCGCCCGTTGAGATCACCAACGTGCCGCACCTGCACGACGTGATCACCACGGTGAAGCTGCTCGGCGAACTGGGTGCCAAGGTCACCATCGACCAGGGCACGCTGTCCCGTGGCAGTGCCGTGGTGGTGGACCCGCGTACCGTCGATCAGCACGTGGCGCCGTATGAGCTGGTCAAGACCATGCGTGCTTCGGTGCTGGTGCTGGGGCCGTTGCTGGCCAAGTTCGGCAAGGCCGAGGTATCGCTGCCCGGCGGCTGCGCCATCGGCTCGCGTCCGGTGGACCAGCACATCAAGGGCCTGCAGGCGCTGGGCGCGCACATCACGGTCGAGAACGGCTTCATCAAGGCCCATGTCGATGGGCGCCTGAAGGGCGGTCGCTATACGTTCGACATGGTCAGCGTTACCGGTACTGAAAACGTGCTGATGGCTGCGGCGCTGGCTGAAGGCACCACCGTGCTGGAGAACGCCGCGATGGAACCGGAAGTGGCCGATCTGGCCCACTGCCTGATGGCGCTCGGCGCGAAGATCGAAGGCATCGGGACCTCGCGGCTGGTGGTCGAGGGCGTGGATCGCCTGCATGGTGGCCGCCACGCGGTACTGCCCGATCGCATCGAAACCGGCACCTTCCTGGTTGCTGCGGCGATGACTGGTGGCCGCATCGTTGCCCGCAACGCGCGTCCGGACACAATGGATGCGGTGCTGCAGAAGCTGGTCGAGGCCGGTGCGGAAATCAGCACCACCGAAGACAGCATCACCCTGGACATGCATGGCAAGCGGCCGAAGGCGGTGAACATCACCACGGCGCCGCACCCGGCGTTCCCCACCGACATGCAGGCCCAGTTCATGGCCCTGAACTGCGTGGCCGAAGGCGTGGGCGTGATCAAGGAAACCATCTTCGAGAACCGCTTCATGCACGTCAATGAACTGCTGCGGCTGGGCGCTGACATCCAGATCGAGGGCAATACCGCGATCGTGCGCGGTGCCGACAAGCTCAGCGGCGCCCCGGTGATGGCGACCGACCTGCGTGCCTCGGCCTGCCTGATCCTGGCTGGGCTGGTGGCTGACGGCGATACCAGCATTGACCGCATCTACCACCTGGACCGTGGCTACGAGAACATCGAAGAAAAGCTCGGTGCGCTGGGTGCCGGCATCCGGCGGGTCGCATGATCCTGCGCGGCCGCTTCACGCCGCGCCGCAAGGCCTTGCTGGCACTGGTGCTGCTGGCCCTGGCCTGGCTGGGCTGGGGCTGGTACAGCGGGGTGGCCATCACCCAGGGCGTGGAAAAGGAACAGATGGACTGGAATGGCGATGGCCAGGTCAGCCGCGACGAGTTCCTGCAGGCGTTCTACGCGGTGAAGGTGCAGGACAGCGAGGAAGGCAGCCGCCATTGCCGTAGTTTCATCTGGCGCAGCAGCGGCGAGGAGTTCCGTCGCGATTGCCGTACTGTGTTCAAGAAGGGCGCCGCCGAGTAGGTCTTGGCATCCTCAGAGCCGGCGGTCAGTCGCCGCCGGCCCGATGCGTGGCAGAGCGGCCGCGAACGGCCGTATGCGCCGGTAGTGCAGTGGCCTGCCTGCTGCCATGCACTGGCCAGCAAGGGTCAATGCGACCAGGAATTCATCTGCAGGCTGATCGTGGTGGCGCCGTTCTCGCGCTGCACGATGCGCACGGGGGCCGGTATGCCGGCGACGATCCAGGCAATGGTCTGCTTCTCGGTGCCGCCCTGGGCGACCTTGGTGGCATCGTAATTGCGGCCGCCGATGGTGACCCGCTCACGGCCGATCACCCGGTAGTTCATCGGGCGGGCGCGTCCATTCTCGACCATGCGGTAGGACAGCGGCCGGCCAGCCGGCACGTCGCGCGCCAAGGCGAGGTTGATCAGCAGGGCGTCCATGTCGCCGTTCTGCAGGCTTACCGGGCCGGCGCGGTTGGGCTTCACATCGCCGCTCCAACGGGCCTGGCCGGTAGCCCAGTTGTAGCTGGTGGTGACGCCGCGCTTGACCGAGGCATAGCTGCTGCGATCACTGCCACCGAGCGGTCGATAGTGGTTGCCGACTTCCTGGAACACCGTGGCCTGGCTCATGTTGGCGAGCATGTGGTCAACCGTGGTGAGGTACATCCAGGTGCCGTTGCGGGCCGGGGTGATGGTCATACGCGCGCTGGCGGTCAGGCCTTTGTAGCTGGCGGTGTAGCGGCCATCAAAGCGCTGCACGGCAGCCTGCGCATCGGTGGCTGTCACGGCGAGCAGCAGGACGCTGCTCAAAGAAACCAGGGCAAGGGAACGGGTAGGGGACATGTGGGTCATCCATGAAAACGCCCGGTCGTGGCGGACCGGGCGCAGGGGGTGGTGGGCGAGAGCTATCAGTTGATCGACTTGATGGTCAGGTCAAGCGCGTCCTGGCCCTTTTCACGCTGCAGCAGGCGGGCCGGCACCGGCATGCCTGGCACAATCCAGGCAATCTGTTCCTTGTCGCCATCAACGCGCGATACCTTGGTGGCTTCGCGGTTCTGGCCGCCAACGGTGACGTTTTCCTTGCCGATCACCCGGTAGGTCATCGACTTGATGCGACCATCGTCAACCATGCGGTAGGTCAGCGGTTGGCCGGCGGCCAGGTCACGGGCGATTGCCAGGTTGATCAGCAATGCGTCCATGTCGCCGTTCTGCAGGCGGATCGGGCCGCGCCGGTCTTCCTTCACGTCGCCGGTCCAGGTGGCTTGGTTGGTGTTCCAGTCGTAACGCGCGTCCACCTGCTTGCGCTTGATCAGCAGCACCGAGCGATCATGGCTGCTGAGTGGGCGCAGCTTGCCGGCATGCTCATCAAACACGGTGCTCTGGCTCAGGTCGGCCATCGGGTTCTTGATCTGCAGGCTGTAGCGCCAGCGGCCGTCACCTTCAGCGGCCACACTCATCACGCCATTGGCCTGCATGCCCATGTAGCTGGCCTGGTAATTGGCGGTGAATGGAGCCATGGCCAGGGCCGGCAGGCTGGCGAGGGCCAGGGTGGCGGCGGCGAGGATGCGCATCGGGCGGGGGAAGTGCTTCATGCTCAGGCTCCTTGGTATTCGACCAGGCGCAGGTCGATATCGTCCTGGCCATCTTTGCGTTGCAGTATGCGTACGGGGGTGGGCACGCCATTGGCGATCCACAGGATCGTTTCGTCGTTGCCGCCATTGGTGCGGTACACGCGCAATGCGTCGTAGCTCAGGTCGCCCACCTGCACCGTCTCGGTGGCATCGGCGGCGCGGTACTCGTGCTGGCGCACGCGGCCAACGTCGACGTATCGGTAGCTCAGTGCCTTGCCGGGGCGCGCATCGCGCATCAGCGACAGATTCAACAGCAAGGCGCTCTGATCGCCACGCTGCAGAGGGATGGGCTGTTGGCGTTCCTTCTTCAGGTCGCCCTGCCACTGCGCGCTGCCGGCTTGCCAGTCATAGACGCCGGTGACCTTCTTGCCCATGAACAGGGCCTTCTTCACTGTGCTCTGGCTCAGTGGCGTGTAGATGCTGGTTCCATTGTTGAACACCGTGCTCTGCTCGATGTTCAGGCCCAGCACCCCGGCAAAGCCACGCTTGCCCCGCACGGCCATGTCAACCCGCCACTGTTCGCCGTTGCTGTGGACCACGCGCATGGTGGCGTCGCCGGCTTCCTTGCCTTTGTAGAAGGCCTGGTAGGTGGCAACGAACGGTTCCAGTGCCGGCGGGTTCCATTCCATGGCGGGCAGGGCCACGGTCTGCGGCGCCGGGGCAGGCGCCGGTTCGGCCTGCTGCTGCGCCTGGGCCAGCGGGGCGACCAGGGCGGCGGTGATCAGCAATGGCTTGAGGAAGGAAAGGTTCATGCACGCCACGCGTAGAGGGAAAAGGGATACTGCCAGAGCGCACATCAGCGGAATGTCGCGATCAGGCAAGGGTTCCGGCGGAATCTAGGCGCAATGGGCTAAACAGGGAATGACCGTCGAGCTGGATCACTCCCCCCTGTTCAGTTAAGCGGGATGACAGCAGCAGCTGGACGCTGGCCAGCAGCAGCGGGTGTTCCACCTGCAGCACCCGCGCCGCCAGCGATTCGGGGCTGTCGCCGGCCAGCACCGGCACCCGGGCCTGGGCAATGACGGCCCCTGCATCCAGTTCAGGTACGACGAAGTGGACGCTGGCGCCATGCTCGGCATCACCAGCGGCCAGGGCGCGCGCATGGGTATGCAGGCCCTTGTACAAGGGCAGCAGTGAGGGGTGGATGTTCACCAGGCGCCCGTTGAAGCGCTGTACCAGGTCGGTGCCGAGGATACGCATGTAGCCGGCGCAGATGATCCAGTCCGGTGCACAGGCGTCCAGTGCATCTCCCAGCGCGAGGTCGAAGGCTTCGCGGCTTTCGAAATCCCTTGGCAGCCGCGCCCACCGCCGCTCGCTGGGGACCTTCTGCAGCGCCAGCGCTGCCGGCTTGTCGGAGAACACCCCGACAATCTCCGCCTGCAGTTGGCCGGTGGCGATGCCATCCAGCAGGCATTGCAGGTTGCTGCCACGGCCTGAGGCGAGCACGGCAATACGGGCTGGGCGGGCAGTGTGGTTCATCGTGCGATCTTCCTGGCCAGCGGCCACAGCAGCAGGGCGCCGATGGTTGCCAGCAGCATGTCGGCATGGGCGTCCCAGATGTCGCCTTGCTGCCCGTTGTAGGCCTCGGCGGCTTCCGGTGACAGGGCCAGGGCGATGCCCCATTCCAGCCACTCATAGGCCAGGCTGGTGCACATCACCACCATCACCGCCAAGGTGAAGGCCTGGCCGATGCGCAGCGCCGGCCAGGCATGGCGGCTGAGTTGCAGCAGGGCAGGGGTGAAGCAAACCCCATAGAGAAAGTGGATCAGGCGGTCGAAATGATTGCGCTGCCAGCCAAAGGTGGCATTTGGTGACCAATTGAACAGGGTCTGCGCCCACTGGTCATAGGGGATGTTGGAGTACAGCCAGCGCGCGCCGATGCAATGCAGGGCGATGAAGCCGCAGATGGCCGCGAATGCGCCGTTGCTCAGCCGCCAGCGCCGGTCCACCCACCACAGCGCTACCAGGCCGATCACGGTCAGTGAACTGTGCAGTGTCTGTTCCAGTGGCCACAGCGGCTTGATCCAGGTGGCGAGGAAGATCGCCAGCACGCCGAGGAAGGCGGCTTTCTTGGGGGAGGTCATGCGGGGTGGTCCAGCGGTCGGGGGAACGGAATTGCCGCCTTGCTCAAGCAAAGGCAGCCTTGACGGAGGGGCGCATCAACACCACCAGGGTGAAGACCCCCAGGACGGTACCGAACGGCATCAACATGCAGGCGAGGGCGGCCACCACTTGGCACAGCAGGTAGCGCCGGCGCCGCATCAGGCAGCGCCCGGCATAGGCGATGAAGCCGGCCAGGGTCAGTCCGCAGGCAATGGCCAGCCCGGCGAAGATCACGAAGAACCAACCAAACAGCGCCGGGTCGGGCCCGGTTGCGCCCGGAGGATTCGACTCCATCGGCAACTTGCCGGTGACGATGGCCAGGCCCATCACCAGGTGCAGCACCGGCAAAAGCGAGAACAGCCCGGTCAGCCCCGCCACCACGTAGTGGAAGATCGCCAGCAGCCGCAGCTGGTTGGCGTCGTTTTCGGTGGGGGCGGGGGAAGTGGCAGGCAGGTCGACTGCGTCCATGGGTGGCAACCTTGCTGGCCGGGCTCAGCCGATGCGCACGCGTTCGCTGCCTTCGACCGCTTCAACCACCTTGCCGATCTGCCAATGGGGCAGCTGCAGGGCGTCCAGCGAGGCATTGACGGCGGCGACCTGGTCGGCCGGCACCAGCAGCACGAAACCGATGCCACAGTTGAAGGTTCGCCACATCTCGGCGTCGGCCACATTGCCTTCGCGCTGCAGCCACTGGAATACCGGCGGCAGGGTCCAGCTGGTGGCGTCGATGTCCAGGCCCAGGCCTTCGGGCACCACGCGAATGATGTTCTCGGTCAGGCCACCGCCGGTGATGTGGGCCATGCCGTGGATGGCGCTGCCATGGGTCTTGAGCAGCGACAGCAGCGGCTTGACGTACAGGCGGGTCGGCGCCATCAGCGCGTCAACCAGCTTGCTGCCGTCTTCCAGCACCAGGTCGGCCGGGCTGCCGGCGCGCTCATAGATGCGGCGCACCAGCGAGTAGCCGTTGGAGTGCGGGCCGGAGGAGGCGATGCCGATCAG
>NZ_DLJW01000007.1:0-10594 GCF_002477705.1 Stenotrophomonas sp. UBA7606
ACCGGCAGGTCGAGGGCTTTTTTCACCAGCGTCGGGTTGGTGGTGCAGTCGACCGGACGCAGGCGCTTGATGGCGTCGTAATCACCGGTATCGGCGACGACGACGGACAGTTCGCGCAGCTGCGCGAGCTTGGATGCAGTGCTCATGAAGTGCTCCGGATCAGGCGGGGGTGTCGCCATCATCGACGGCGGCGATGACAGCGGCGGTGTCCTGGTCGAAGGTTGGCGCGGCGAATGGCTGCGGGCCGGGGGTGCGACCAAACACGATGGGACGGGTGATGCCGCGGTAGCTGCCCAGCAAAGGGTGCTGCAGCGTGGTGATCATTTCCTCGGCCAGCACCTGCGGGTGCTCGAACATGTCCTCGACCTTGCGCGCGGCCGCGCACGGCACTTCTTCGCCGAACAGCGCTTCCCATTCCAGCGCACTGCGTGCGGCGAGCGCGGCATGCAGCTTGGCCAGCAGCTCGTCGGAATGCTCGGCGCGCTTGCGCACGGTGTCGTAGCGCGGATCGCTGCCCATTGCCGGCAGGCCGATCTTGTCGCACAACGCCTGCCAGAAGCGCGGCGTATTGGCCGAGATGTAGAGATGGCCCTGCGCGGTCGGGTGGATGCCGGTAACACCGCCCGAGCGCATGTCGCGGCCCACGCCTTCGGGCTCGCCTTCGGCCCAGATCATCCGTGCCGACTGCATGGTCAGCGCGCTGCGCAGCAGCGACACGCCCACGTACTGGCCTTCGCCACTGCGTTCGCGCTCGAACAATGCCGAAGACACACCGGCAGCCACCAGCGCAGCGGCGTAGTAGTCGACCACCGAGCCGTACAGGATTTCCGGCGCGCCACCGGGCTTGCCCTGCATCGCGCACATGCCGGTCATGGTCTGCAGTACCTGGTCGTAGCCGGCCTTGTCCTTGAGCGGACCGTCCTCGCCGTAACCGGTGACCGCGCAATACACCAGGCGCGGGTTGATCTTGTTCAGGCTGTCGAAATCGATGCCCAGGCGCGCCGGCACGCTGGGACGGAAGTTGTGCACCAGTACATCGGCCTCGCGCACCAGGCGCATCAGCACCGCACGCTGGTCGGCTTCCTTCAGGTCCAGCACCACGCCGCGCTTGGAGCGGTTCACGCCGAGGAAGGCGCGGCTTTCGGCCTCCAGCGTGGACGGGTACTTGCGCAGGTTGTCACCAACCGGCGGTTCCACCTTGATCACTTCCGCGCCCTGGTCGGCCAGCAGGGTGCAGCCGTACGGCCCGGCGATATAGGCGCTCAGGTCCAGCACGCGCACGCCGCTGAGCGGGCCACGGGCACCATCGCGCTGGGCGATGTCGAACGGAGATGGGTTGTTGCTTGCTGACATTGGCTGCACTCGAATCCTTGATTGCAGTTTCCTCCCGGTGGATGGGAAGAAACATATCGTGCGGGTATTTTCAGCGAGGACAAAAAGCAGGTATCGCGGTGTCATCGCCTTCAAAACCACCGCTGCCTTCACAGTTTCTGGTGACAGGCAGCGGTGACAGGCTTAGTGCGGGGCCAGCGACAGCCAGCTCAGGCGCCAGGCATCGTGAACGCGGCCACCACAGCGGTAATACGGCTCGAACACCAGCGGCGCGCGGCACTCCAGCTGCATCGTCACCGGCGCGCCTTCACCTTCGTCCTGGCCTACCTGCAGCCAGCGCGACGGATCACCTGCGGGCAGCTTCACCGTTTCATCGGTCTTGAAGCCATCGATCAGCGTGGTCGCATAGACCAGCGGGCCGTAGCTCAGGCCAACATATTCCCAGCGCAGCACTTCCTGCGCCACCGGCGAGCCGTCCGGTGCACGTGATTCCTGCACGTTGATGTTGGCGGCGCGGTGCAGCTGCGGCTGCATCGGCAGCTGTACCGTAACCAGGTCACCGGCCTGCCACTGGCGCTGCAGCTGCACGTAACCGTCCGCAGCGACCTGCACCGGCACGTTGACGCCGTTGACCTGGATGCGTGCGTCCTCGGCCCAGGCCGGGATGCGCAGGCCGATGCCGAAGCTGGCACTGTGTTCGGGCGTCACCCGCAGGCTGATATCGCCATTGAATGGATAGCGGGTCTGCTGCTGCAGCACCACCGTGCCGGCTTCCGAGTGATGAAGCGTGGCTTCACCGGCGCCGTACAGGTTCACCCGCAGGCCACCATCGGCGGCAACGCCATAGGCAATCTGCGGCAGCTCTTCCACCGCCATCGCGCCGGACGACTTGCAGCAGCGCCAGTACGTCGTGTGCACGCGCTTGCCGTTGGGGAAGGTGTAGTAACACCAGTCCTCACCGTTCGGCGCCATCGCCGCCAGCAGGTCGTTGTAGGCAGTGCGTTCCAGTTCGTCTGCGTAACGCGCGTGGCCGCTGATGGCCAGCAGCTCGCGGTTGAGCTGCATCCATGCCAGCACCGAACAGGTTTCCACATAGGCCTGCGGGAAGAAGGTGCGCGGGGCATTGAACACCTCGCGCGAGCGGTGCGCTACACCGCCCCACGGGCCGCCGCCCAGGGTCAGGTGCTGCTCGCGGATGTTGTTCCACAGGTTGTCGATGGCCAGCTTGTAATCGGCCTTGCCGGTGGCCTTGTACAGCTTGGCCAGTCCCACAAGATTCCACGACAGCTGATAGGCCTTGCCGGTGGCGATGAAGGCGGCATCTTCGTTGGCGATGCCCTTGTCGAGCAGGGCCAGGCGCGGATTGGCGTTGGCCTGCTGCAGGATTTTCTCGGCCAGTGCCAGATAACGCGGCTCGCCGGTGACCAGGTAGAGGTCGGCGGCCGGGTCCAGCAGCACCGTCGCCGACATGCCGTGGTGGTTGCCCAGCGTGGTGATGTCGATGCCTGATTCCAGCGCCTGCCAGCACAGGTCGGCGATGCGCCGCGCGGCCTGCAGGTAGCTGTCATCGCCCAGCGCACGCCAGGTTTCGAGGAAGCCGAGGATCAGGTAGCTGTGGGTCCAGATGTCCCAGGTGCGCAGTGCCGGCTCACCGTTCCAGCTCTCGGGCTTGGGCGGCTGCGGCACGGTGAAGCGGCGGTCGGCGGCATAGTTGCCGAGATAGCCGTCTTCATCCTGCTGGCTGATCAGCCAATCGGCGACGCGGCGCAGGTTGGCTTCCAGTTCGGGTTGGCTGCCCTGTGCGACTGCGCGGGCGGTGGCCGACAGCCACTTGCCGGCGTGTTCGCCGTACCAGTCGCCTTCCTGGTTCTGCTGCTTGTGCGCCTGGCCGAAGATGCTGATCGAGGGGCTGGCTTCATCGACGATGAAGTGGCTGAGGCGGCCGCTGCGGTTGGCGGCGAGCATCTGCCCGAACACACCGTCGAGCTTCACCGCCGCCGGTGCGATCAGCTGCTGGCCGCTGGTGATGGCCGCACTCATGCCGCGTCCACCACGCAACGGAAGCCGAGCATGCCGCTGCGGTCCTTGGCCGGGGCCATCAGCAGGTACTTGCCGTGCTGGTCCAGGCGGTAGGCCTGCGGGAAATACCAATGCGAGGTCTGCGGCTGGTAGCTGGAGCCACCGCGCAGGATCGCCGCACGGGTGTGCTCGTCGACGAACTCATCGGTCCACTGCCACACGTTGCCGACCAGATCCTCGACACCGAACGGGCTTGCGCCCTGCGGATGCGCATCGACATCGGCCGGGGCCAGCAGGCGGCGGCCACGGTTGACCTGCGGTACGCGGCTGGCGTCCCAGTCATTGCCCCATGGATAGGTTCGACCATCGTTGCCCTGCGCGGCGTACTGCCACTCCCACTCGTGCGGCAGACGCTTGCCGGCCCACGCAGCGTAGGCACGCGCATCTTCCAGCGACACCCAGATCACCGGCTTGTTGTCCCAGCCGGCGCGCGGTGCACCATCCACCCAATGGGCGAGGAAGTTGATGTCATCGGCCGGGTGATAGCCGGTGGCATCGATGAAGGCCTTGAACTGCGCATTGGTGACCGGATGGCGATCGATATGGAACGCCTGCATCTGCATCAGCTTGCGATGGTGACGGCGCGGGCAGTCTTCCCACGGGAACTGCACGTCCTGGCCGGCCCAGTTGAAGCCCTCGATCTCGACACCGCCAACGGCGAACACGAATTCGCCAGCCGGAATGGTGACCATGCCCTGCGGCGCGGCAGCCTGCGCGGTGGTGGCGGGAATCTCGCGCAGCCGCTGCGGGATTGCCTTCCATGCGCCGGAGAAGCTGTTGAGCGGCTGCTCGGCGCGCTTGGCGGCTTCGATCAGGAACGCATCCAGGCCTTCAACGGCAACGCCTGCCTGCACGCTCAGCACCGCACCAAAGCCACGCGCTTCCATCGGCAGTTCGATGATGGCCAGGCCATCACGCACGGTGGGCGACAGCTCCACGCCGTGCCAGACATCGTAGTAACGGGTGCCGTCCACATGCGGCAGACCGATCTGCTCGCCATTGACCGCGTATTCGTTGCGGTTGATGAAGGTGTGCAGGCACTGGCCTTCGACCGGGAACTTGCTGGCGAAGATGCCGCCCTGGTAGCAGACCTGGTAGGGCTCCCAGTCCATCGAAACGATCAGGGCCGGGAACTGGCGGTAGATCGACGCCATGCGGCGCAGGGTTTCACCATCGCGCGCGGTGAACTGGTTCCAGATGCCCCAGATGTTTTCCCAGGCGTTGTAACCGATGCCGTTGAAGAAGCAGTACTGCAGGTCGTGGTTGCGGTTGCGGCCCCAACGGTTCTCGTAGTTGACCATGTGGCGCGGCTCCAGCCACTTCCACTTGGACACCGGCGGCACCGGGCCATCGGGTGCCTTCTTGCCCCAGCTCTGCACGTTCCAGATCAGCTGCTCTTCCGAGCTGATGGTGGACTCGGGCTGCACCACCACCGGGTTGCCGTTGGCATCGCAGGCATCGAAGAATGCACGCGGCACGCCGTTGAAGGTGTCGCCGTTGATGCCGTCGGCACCGGTGGCCTTGATGATCTCGGCCAGCCCGTCCCAATGCGTCACGCCCGGGTCACGGGTGCCGTGGTCCCACGGCTTGGCCGGCAGGAACACGCGCACGCCGCGCTTCTGGAATGCCTTCACCGCAGCGGTAAAACCTTCAAGGCCGCCCGGCAGCGTGTGCGCCAGATCGAACTGGTTGCGGTCGTCGATGCCGATGTTCGGGTAGATGTACCAGATCAGTACCGAGTCCAGGCCGCCGAAGCGTTCGATCAGATCGTCCAGGTATTTGTCGACGGTGTACTGCGCGGTTTCCACGTCGAAGAAATAGCGGTCCTCGACCATCATCTGCGCGTGCACGAAGTTGCGCTGCGCCCACTGCAGTTCCGGGCGACGGTAGTTCACGTCGGTATAGCCGATGCGCACCAGGTGTTCCTGGCGCCAGTCCTTCAGCTCGGTCAACCAGTCGGCGGCGCTGGCATTGGCATCGATCATCCAGCTGCCAATGTCGGCGAATGGCCACGCCGGTGCCTTGCCCGGCGTCGGCAGGTAGCGGCCGGTGGTGACGTGCGAGAACTTGTACTCGGTGTGGATCGCCTCACGCCCGTGATCGGGGGAATCGGTGTCGTAATCGGGGGCGGGGTAGGGGGAGGTCATGGCAGTCATCCAACAAAAGCGGGGGGAGGCGTAACGGTTACAGCGCGCACCACGCCGCGAGGTCGGCATGGGCATCGGTGCCGGGCAGGCGGCTGGCGTCGGCCAGCAATGCCTGTACTTCGGCGTGTTCGGGAATACTGGATTGTGCACCCAGGCGCGTGCAGGCCAGTGCCGAGGCGGCGCTGGCGGCCAGCAGGGCCTGCTGCAGCGGTTCATCGCGGGCGAGCAGGGCGACCAAGGTGCCGCAGAAGGTGTCGCCGGCAGCCGTGGTATCGAGTGGCGAGATCGAGAACGCCGGCTGCAGCAGGATCTGCCCATCGATGCGTGCAAGGCTACCGCGCGCGCCGAGAGTGACGATCACGCAGGGTACGTCAAGCTGTGCCAGGCCGGTGGCCAGGTCCGGCGGATTGCCGGCCACCACGGCCAACTCGCCTTCGTTGACGATCAGCATGTCCAGCTGTGCCAGCAGTTCGGCCGGCAATACCTGCGCAGGCGCAGCATTCAAGGCGACTTTCACCCCGGCAGCGCGGGCGGCGGTGGCATAGGCCTGTACCGAGGCCAGTGGCGATTCCAGCTGCAGCAGCAGCCATTGCACGCCATCCAGCGCTGGCAGGTGTTCGGGCAGCAAGGCCATGTTGGCGCCGGGGGCGACGGTGATCGCGTTCTCGGCATCATCGGACAGGCAGATGAAGGCTGTGCCGGTAGGCAGCTGCGCATCGCGCACGGCATGCAGCAGCACGCCAGCGTTGTTCAACGAGGCTTCGATCGGCTTGGCGAAGTCATCGGCACCCAGGGCAAGCAGCATCTGCGTGGCAGCGCCACCGGCACGCGCGCAGGCCACGGCCTGGTTGGCACCCTTGCCACCGGGGAAGGTACGGAATTCGCGGCCGAGCACGGTTTCACCCGGTGCCGGCACATGCGCTGCACGCACCACGAAATCGAGATTGGCCGAGCCGGCGACAAGAACGGTGGAACTCATGGAATGGCCTGGTAAACGAGGTTGTAGAAACGGGTGGAAGGTGAGGCGAGGGCCTTGTCACCGCTGGGCAGGTACTGCATCAGCAGGATGGCCACCAGCTTTTCCTCGCGGTCGATGGTGAAGTACGTGGACGCGGCACCGGACCAGCCGAACTGACCGACGCTGCCGAGCTTGCCGCGGTAAGCAGGGTTGGTGATGACATAGCCGCCCAGGCCGAATCCTTCGCCCGCGCCATAGCTGCTGATGGCTGGCTCGAAGCCACCAAGCTGGTCGCTCATCATCAGATCGACGGTCTTGCGCGCGAGCAGCTGCTGTTTCCCACTGCGGCCATCATCGAGCAGCATATGGGCGAACTTCAGGTAGTCGGCAGCGGTGGAATACAGGCCGCCGGCGCCGCTGTCATAGCCCTTCAGGCGCACACCCGGATTGCGCGCGCTGAGCGTGTCGGCCACGCGCAGGCTGCCATCGTCGTTGCTGGTGGGCAGTTCGACCACGCGACCACGCTGCGCCAGCGGCACTTCAAAGCCGGTGTCGTGCATCGCCAGCGGGCTGAAGATGCGTTGTTGCAGGAACTGCGCGAACGGTTGCCCGCTGACCACCTCGACCACGCGCGCCAGCAGCTCGGTATTGCTGCCTTCGTAATGGAAGTGGGTGCCGGGCGCATCGGCCAAGGGTAGCGTGGACAAGCGGCGTGCAACGTCCTGCAGCGAGGTCGCGCTGTCGACATCGGCCGCGGTCAACAGCTTGGTCGCCACCCGGTGCGTGTCCGACGCCGCCGCGAAGCCGCTGGTATGGGTGAGCAGATGGCGCAGGGTGATCGCACGCGGTGCATCTTCGGTCTGCGGATGTTGCAGGTCGCCGCCGGTCACCACGGTGCGGTCGGCGAACTCGGGAAGGTAGCGGGCCAGCGGATCGTCCAGCGACAGCTTGCCTTCCTCCAGCAACATCAGCACGGCAACCGAGGTCACCGGCTTGGTCATCGAATAGATGCGGAAGATGCTGTCGGCCTGCAGTGGCCGGTGGCCAGCGCTGTCGGCGTGGCCGTAGTGCTGCTGGAACACGATGCGGCCATCGTGCTCGACCAGCGCCACCGCGCCCGGGAACTGGCCCGGTGCGGTGCTGGCCTGCAGGAAACCATCCAGCCGCTGCCAGCGGTCTCCAGCGTGCAGCAGCGGCGCGGACAGGCACAACAGGAGTGCGGTGCCACGGCGCAGCCAGCGACGGCTGCGCGGTGTTGCGATGGTTTGATGCATGGCGTGCACTCCTGAGCTCATCAGCGGAACGTGTACGAATAGCTCAACGAGACCACCCGGCCACGACCGGCCCAGTAGTTCTGCCAGCCATCGCCCTGCGAGCCGCTGAGGATGTAGTACTTGTTGAACAGGTTGTCCACGCCCAGCGAGAACGTCCCGAAGCGGCCACTATCGTAGTTCACGCCCAGATCCCACAGCGTGTAGCCGTTGATCTTCTCGTCGTAGTCGAAGGTCTCCCCGTCGTACTCGCGCACCGCCGAGCTGGTCAGGTGGCGGTCGCGCAGCATGCTCGCCCCCAGCGTGGCGTCCAGGTTGGGCAACGCCTTCCATACCAGAGCGACGTTGATCTTGTCCGGGGTGGCGTCGAAGATGCCCAGCGGCTTCTTCAACGGGCCGGCGTCGTAGCGGCCCTGCGGGTCCGGGCCCCAGAACGAGGTCCAGCCACGCAGGTGCGTGTACAGGCCGGTGATCTTGAACGTGTCGGTGAAGCGGAACTCACCGGTGAACTCGATGCCTTTGATGTCGGTGGGCGCGCGGGTCATGATGAAGTCGCTGGTCAGCGGGTCCACTTCCAGCGACGCGCCGAAGTCGGAGGTGGAGTGGTACCAGCTGCCACTGAGCGCGCCCCGCGAACCGCGCCAGTTGAAGCCGATGTCGATGTTGTCGACGATGATCGCCTGCAGGTCGAGGATGCCCTTCACCGACTGCCCGGTGTAGTTCACGTTGCGCAGCGGGATGCCGATGTCCGGCAGGGTGAAGCCCTTGCTGTAGGCGCTGAACAGCGAGAACTGGTCGGTCACGCGCCAGATCGCGCCGATGTTGGGCAGGTTGGCGGTGTAGTCCAGGGTGCCGCCTTCGACGAACACGCTGTTGCGGTAGGCCACGGTGGTGTAGCTGTCCACGTCCAGCTCGCCGTTCTCGCGGCGCAGGCCGCCGCTGACTGTCACCGGGCCGATGTCCCAGCTCAGCTGCGCGTAGGGGGCCACGCTCCTGTAGTCCATCGGCGGCACCCACACGCGGTCGGTCATCACCAGCCGCTGCTGCGCCACGTCCTGCACGAAGTCCACGCCGGTGTGCAGCTCCAGGCCATCCACGCCGAACAGCGTCGGGCGCGTCCACGAGGTGCGCAGGCCCTTCTTCTCCGATTGGATCTCGGACTGGTCGAAGATGCGGTCGGCGTCGTCGGCCGGCGCCGGCTTGACCAGCTGGCGGTCGGCGCCGTTCTCCGGCAGGAAGCGCATGCCCTGGTCGGCCTGGTAGCCGACCAGGTCCAGCGTGCCACCGAAGAAGTCGTTGTGGGTGTACTGCAGGCTGTACTGGATGAACTTGTTGAGCGCATCGCGCTGGCCGTCGATGTGGCCCTTCACCGAGGTGTTCGGGTACGGCGTGTCGCACGGCGGCCAGTCATGCGGGCCCTTGCAGCCGACCACCTGGATGTAGTCGCCGTTGCCGCCGATGTTGAAGTTGCTGTAAGTGGCCTGCAGGCGCTGCTCGCCGTCCTGGCCGAAGTTGAAGCCACCCTTCATGTACAGGTTGCGCGACTGCGAGTCGGCCAGCGAGCCGCTGGAATTCATGCCGATGCTGCGGCCCTTCGCGTCGTAGGCCATGCCGCGCTCCAGCTGCGAGACGCTGGCCAGGAAGTCGTAGTTGTCCTGCTTGATCGCGTGGCTCAGGCCCAGCTTCCAGCCCACGCTGTCGTCGTGGAACTGGGTCTGGTAGCGCGCGCTGATCGTGGTTTCGCTGCCGTCGTGCTCGGGCACCTTGGAGATGTAGTTGATCACCCCGCCAGTGGCACCGATGCCCTCGGCCGCCGACGGGCCGTTGATGACCTCGATGCGGCCGATCACGCCCATGTCGGTGAAGGTGCCGTTGCGGGTGCCTTCGCGCAGCGGCGAGCCCTGCGGGATGCTGTCGAACAGGCGCAGCGGGATGCGTCCGCGCAGCGACTCACCGGAGTTGGTCATCGCCTGCGAGGATTCGGCGTAGCCGGGGATGGTGCGCGCCAGCACCGCGGTGTTGTCCTCGGTGATCACCAGTGACTGCCGGATCTCTTCCGGGGTGATGATCGAGATCGCGCCGGGGATCTTGTCCACGGCCTTGGGCGCGCGCACGCCGGTGACGATCACCCGGTCCAGGTCGGTGGCCTGGGCAGGCTTCCTGCCGCTGCTGCTGGCGGCGCGTTCGTCCTCGCGCGCCTGCGCCGCGTCCACCTGTTGTGCGCGCACACTGTCGCTGACCGCCGCGGCCAGCAGGAAAACCCCCAACGTCACAGGCAAGTTCTTCATGTTCGTTCTTATCTCGATGGATGTATGAGAAGACGCGCTTGAACTGCTTTGCCGCATGCGTGCGGCGACTGCTGCAGGTAATGACCGCTGGCCACGTCCCTCCCGACGCGCCGTGCCCCCGTGGATGCAGCCTAGGCGTGCGCAGGGGCAGGGAAGAAGGACGGGCGGCTAGCTTCAGACGTGAGCTTTTGTTGGTTGAAGAAAGGCGATGTTTTTTCTTGCGGCGCAACAAGAAACATCCGCTTGTGACGCATCCGGCGGGCAAAGAAAACGGCGCCACGGTTGCCCGTGGCGCCGTTGTCCATCAGCCCGTTATCAGAACTTGATGGTGTGCGAGAGCGAGACCATCCGGCCGCGGCCGGAGAAGTAGTTCTGCCAGCCCGGCAGCTGCGACCAGGTCAACACGTACTGCTTGTCGAACAGGTTCTCGATGCCCAGCGACAGCTGGCCGAAGCGGCCGGTGTCGTAGTTCACGCTCAGGTCCCACAGCGCGTAGCCATAGGTGTTCTCTTCGTTGGC
>NZ_DLJW01000008.1:0-4075 GCF_002477705.1 Stenotrophomonas sp. UBA7606
CGGGTAGCATGGCTGCGGGAACGGCAGGGTCTTGAACGACTGGAAGCCGGCCTTGCCCATCTCCGCGCGCATGTCCTTGATCAGGTCCAGCAGCGCCAGCGGCGACTCGCTCTGCTGCACCAGCAGGCCGTCGTCCTTCAGGGCGCGGAAGCAGCTCTCGAAGAACGCCTTGTTGAACAGGCCTTCGGCCGGGCCGACCGGGTCGGTGGAGTCCACGATCACCACGTCCACGCTGCCCGGGGCGCAGTTGGCCATGTAGGCCACGCCGTCGTCGAACAGCAGCTCGGCACGGGCGTCACCGTTGGATTCGCACAGTTCCGGGAAGTACTTCTCGGCCATGCGGGTGACCTGCTCGTCGATATCGCACTGGGTGGCGCTCTCCACGCCCGGGTGCTTGAGCACTTCGCGCAGGGTGCCGCAGTCGCCGCCACCGATGATCACCACGCGCTTGGGCGCCGGGTGGGTGAACAGCACCGGGTGGCTGATCATCTCGTGGTAGAAGAAGTTGTCCTTGGTGGTCAGCATCATGGCGCCGTCGATGACCATCAACTTGCCCCAGTCGGTGCTGTCGTAGATCTCGATCTTCTGGAACGGCGACTGCACCTCGTCCAGCTTGCCGGTGATGCGGAAACCAATAGCCGAACCGGTCGGCTGGAAGTGTTCGATGAACCAGTTTTCGTTGGAGGTCATGATGATTCCTGGGTGCTGGGGCTGTCCTTCTCCCGCCGGGAGAAGCTGCCCCGGAGGGGCGGATGAGGGTAAGGGCGAAGCCTGTCACAGTCAGGTTTCACGCTTGCCCTCACCCCCGATCCCTCTCCCGGGGGGAGAGGGGAGGTAGTGAGGGCGCGGATTGTAACGGACCCTTGCCCCGCTGGCGTTAGAATGCGCCTCCTTGTTTATCCACAGCTGAGAGTTGCTACGCCGATGAGCGATTGGTCCCTCGAACAGGCCCGCAAGACCTATTCGATTCCGCACTGGTCTGATGGTTATTTCGACGTCGATGCCGCCGGGCACGTCGTGGTCCGTCCCGCAGGCGCCCAGGGCGCGGCGGTGTCGTTGCCGCAGGTGGTCGATTCGGCGCGCGCCGCCGGCGCCAAGCTGCCGTTGCTGGTGCGCTTTCCGGACATCCTCGGCCAGCGCCTGGGCAAGCTGCAGGCAGCCTTCGCCCAGGCCCAGTCCGACTGGGACTACGCTGGCGGCTATACCGCGGTCTACCCGATCAAGGTGAACCAGCACCGTGGCGTGGCCGGCACCCTGGCCAGCCACCACGGCGAAGGCTTCGGCCTGGAAGCCGGTTCCAAGCCGGAGCTGATGGCGGTGCTGGCGCTGAGCCGGCCGGGCGGGCTGATCGTCTGCAACGGCTACAAGGACCGCGAGTACATCCGCCTGGCCCTGATCGGCCGCAAGCTCGGCCTGCAGACCTATATCGTCATCGAGAAGCCGTCCGAGCTGAAGCTGGTGCTGGAGGAATCCAAGGCACTGGACGTGAAGCCGGGCCTGGGCGTGCGCATGCGCCTGGCCTCGCTGGGCGCCGGCAAGTGGCAGAACAGCGGTGGCGACAAGGCCAAGTTCGGCCTGTCTCCGCGCCAGCTGCTGGACCTGTGGAAGGCGCTGCGTGATACCGAGTACGCCGATTGCCTGAACCTGCTGCATTTCCACATGGGCAGCCAGATCAGCAATGTGCGCGATATCGCCAACGGCATGCGCGAGGCGACCCGTTACTTCGTCGAGCTGTCGCAGCTGGGTGCGAAGATCAGCCACGTCGATGTCGGCGGCGGCCTGGGCATCGATTACGAAGGCACCCGTTCGCGCAGCTACTGCTCGATCAACTACGGCCTCAATGCCTACGCCAGCAACATCGTGCAGCCGCTGGCCGAAGCCTGCGAAGAGCATGCATTGACGCCGCCGCGCATCATCACCGAATGCGGCCGCGCGATGACCGCGCACCACGCGGTGCTGATCGCCAACGTGTCGGAAGTTGAGCAGGCAGCCGAAGGCCGCGTGCCGGAAGCGCATGATGACGAGCCGGCGGCGATCCGCCACCTGCGCGAAATCCATGAGGAACTCGACCAGCGCCCGGCGGTGGAATTGTTCCAGGAAGCCCAGCATTTCCACGCCGAAGGCTTGAGTGCCTATGCGCTGGGGCAGATCGACCTGCCGCAGCGTGCGCGCATCGACGACCTGTTCTACGCCATCGCCAACGGCGTGCGCGCGCGCCTGAGCTACGACGAAAAGAGCCATCGCCCGGCGCTGGACGAATTGAATGATCGTCTGGTCGACAAGTACTTCGTCAACTTCAGCGTGTTCGAGTCCATCCCCGATGCCTGGGCAATCGACCAGGTATTCCCGATCGTGCCGATCGAGCGCTTGAACGAGCGCCCCGACCGTCGCGGCGTGATCGCCGACATGACCTGCGATTCCGATGGCATGGTCAAGACCTACGTCGAGAATGAAAGCCTGGACAGCTCGCTGCCGCTGCACGCCGTTCGCCATGGCGAGAGTTACCGCATCGGCTTCTTCCTGGTCGGTGCCTACCAGGAAATCCTCGGCGACATCCACAACCTGTTCGGCGATACCGATGCCGTGGAAGTAGTGGTGGAAGATGACGGCTACGTGATCACCCAGCAGCGTCGCGGTGACACCACCGACGTGATGTTGGACTACGTCGGCTACAGCCTGGCCGACCTGCGCACGGCCTACCGTGAGCGCGTGGCCGCCGCCGATCTGTCGGCCGAACGTGCCGCAGAACTGGATGCCGCGCTGGAAGCGGGCCTGACCGGTTACACCTACCTGTCGGACGAACCGCTGGGCTAAAGCAACAGCGAGACCGAGAGCCCCTCTCCTTACGGGAGAGGGGTTGGGGAGAGGGGAAGCTTCTAACAAGCGAACCCCAAGCCAGCCTGCTTCAGCGTTGCTCAGCCCCGGAACACCTGGAACCCGGCAAACGACTGGCTCACCGGCATCAACTCGATGCGGTTGACGTTGAGGTGTGCGGGCAAGCTGGCCACCCAGAAAATCTGCTCGGCAATGTCTTCGGCGGTCATCGGGTTGGCGCCGCCGTACAGCTGGTCGGATGCGGCCTGGTTGCCGTGCGTACGCACCAGGGTGAATTCGGTTTCGGCCATGCCCGGCTCGATCGCGGTCACACGTACGCCGGTGCCGTGCAGGTCCGAGCGCAGGCCCAGCGAGAACTGGCTGACAAAGGCCTTGGTGCCGCCGTAGGCATTGCCGCCCGGGTAGGGATACAGCGCGGCGGTGGAGCTGATGTTGATGATCGCACCGCGCCGCTCGACCAGCTTGGGCAGCAGGTGATGGGTCAGCGTGACCAGCGCGGTGATGTTGGTATCGATCATGGTGCGCCAGTCTTCCAGGCTGGCGTGCTGGGCTGCGGCCGTGCCCTGGGCAAGACCGGCGTTGTTGACCAGCAGGTCGATGTCGCGGAAGGCAGGCGGCAGGGCGGCCAGCGCGGCCTCCATCGCAGCGGCATCCCGGATGTCGAAGGCGGCGGCGTGGATCTTGTCGGCGCCGAATTCTTCGACCAGCGGCTGCAGGCGCTCGGCGCGGCGACCGGTGGCGATCACTTTCCAGCCGGCCGCAGCAAAGCGACGGACGGCGGCGGCGCCGAAGCCGGAGGTGGCGCCGGTGATCAAAGCGGTCTTGGACATTGCGGAATCCTTGGGGCAGGGGGTTTGATTTTCGCACTGTGACGGCGCAAGCGGGAGAAGGAATGAAGCAAGGCCAAGCCTCATCCGTAGTGCCGAGCCATGCTCGGCAGAGGCCTTATCGTAAAACCCAAAGCTCCCCTCATACGCCCCGTCGGGGCATCCCCGCCTTCGCAGGGACAGGCCCTTCTCGCGTAAACGGAGAAGGGAAAGCCAAAGCCAAGGCGCCCTCATCCCAACCCTTCTCCCGCAGGCAGGAGAAGGGCTAAAGCCACAGCCAAAGCCAAAGCCACAGCCAAAGCCAAAGCCAAAGCCAAAGCCAAAGCCAAAGCCATAGCGGCCGCAGTCATACCCGCTTGCCGCGCGCTCACTCCATCCAGAAATGCACCAAGGTCACCAGCTCATCGCTGCGG
>NZ_DLJW01000136.1:0-4891 GCF_002477705.1 Stenotrophomonas sp. UBA7606
AAGATGGCGGCGCAGAACAGGCCGTCACGCTCCGGCTTGAAGGTACGGTAGTTGATGGTTTCCGGCTTCTTCACTTCGCCGAAGGACCACGAACGGATCAGGTCCGGCGAGGCCAGCGCGATCTTGATCGCGTCGAAGTCCAGCGTCTGGCGCTGCTGGTTGAAGAGGTTGAGCAGGTCTTTCATGTTCTTCTCCGGGATTCGGAATTCGAGATTGGGGAGTTGTCAGAGCGGGGATGCAGGACCCGGGACCGGCGCGTTGCCAATCCCGAATCCCGAATCGCTATTCCCAATCTCAGTTGTCTTCCAGTTCCATGTTGATGGCCAGCGAGCGGATTTCCTTCACCAAAACGTTGAAGGATTCCGGCATGCCCGCAACCATCTCGTGCTCACCGTCGACGATGTTCTTGTACATCTGGTTACGGCCCTGAACGTCATCGGACTTCACCGTCAGCATTTCCTGCAGGGTGTAGGCCGCGCCGTAGGCTTCCAGTGCCCAGACTTCCATTTCACCGAAGCGCTGGCCACCGAACTGCGCCTTGCCGCCCAGCGGCTGCTGGGTAACGAGCGAGTACGGACCGGTCGAACGGGCGTGCATCTTGTCGTCGACCAGGTGGTTCAGCTTCAGGTAGTGCATGTAGCCGACGGTGGTCTTGCGGTCGAAGGCTTCGCCGGTGCGGCCGTCATACAGCTGCATCTGCGTCTTGCTGGCGTTGAAGCCCAGGCGTGCGGTTTCCGGTGCTTCATCCGGGTAGGCCAGATTCAGCATTTCGCGGATTTCTTCTTCCGCCGCGCCATCGAACACCGGGGTTGCCATCGGCACGCCGTCGGTCAGGTTCTTGGCCAGGTTGATCAGCTCTTCGTCGCTGAACTGCGACAGGTCCACGCGCTGCTCGGCAACGGCCGAGTCATGGTTGTAGATCTTGCCCAGGAACTCACGCAGTTCGCTGACCGCACGCTGCTGTTCCAGCATGCCCTGGATGCGCTTGCCCAGGCCCTTTGCGGCCCAGCCCAGGTGCACTTCCAGAATCTGGCCGATGTTCATACGCGACGGCACGCCCAGCGGATTCAAGCAGATGTCCACGGTGTTGCCGTCAGCCATGTACGGCATGTCTTCGACCGGCACCACGTTGGAGACCACACCCTTGTTACCGTGGCGGCCTGCCATCTTGTCACCCGGCTGGATGCGACGCTTCACGGCCAGGAACACCTTGACCATCTTCAGCACGCCCGGTGCCAGATCGTCGCCCTGGGTGATCTTGCCGCGCTTGTCGGCGAAGCGACGCTCGAATTCCTTCTCGTGCGCCTGGATCTGCATCTGGGCACGCTCGATGGCTTCGGAGGCGTCCTCGTCCTTCATGCGCAGGGTGAACCAGTCGGACTTCTTCAGGCCGTCCAGGAACGCATCGGTGATCACGTCACCCTTCTTCAGGCCGGCGCCGCCGTTGGCAACCTTGCCCACGATCTGCGAACGCAGACGGGCGTAGATGGCGCCTTCCAGGATGCGGAACTGGTCGTCGAAGTCCTTCTTGACGCGCTTGATCTCGTTTTCTTCGATCTGGCGGGCGCGCTTGTCCTTCTCGATGCCGTCGCGGGTGAAGACCTGCACGTCGATGACGGTGCCGTCCATGCCCGGCGGAACGCGCAGCGAGCTGTCCTTAACGTCAGAAGCCTTCTCGCCGAAGATCGCGCGCAGCAGCTTCTCTTCCGGGGTCAGCTGGCTTTCGCCCTTCGGCGTCACCTTGCCGACCATGATGTCGCCGGCGCGCACTTCGGCACCGATGTACACCACGCCGGATTCGTCCAGGCGGTTCAGCGCCTGCTCGGACACGTTCGGGATATCGGCGGAAATTTCCTCCGGCCCCAGCTTGGTGTCACGCGCAACGCAGGTCAGTTCTTCGATGTGGATCGTGGTGTAACGATCCTCTTCCACCACACGCTCGGACAGCAGGATGGAGTCTTCGAAGTTGTAGCCGTTCCACGGCATGAAGGCGATCAGCATGTTCTGACCCAGCGCCAGTTCACCGATATCGGTGGACGGGCCATCGGCCAGCACGTCGCCGCGCGCGATCACGTCACCCACGTTCACCAGCGGACGCTGGTTGATGCAGGTGTTCTGGTTCGAACGGGTGTACTTGATCAGGTTGTAGATATCCACGCCGGCATCGGCCGGATCGGTGATCTCGTTCTCGTTGGCCTTGACCACGATGCGGCCGGCGTCGATCTGCACGATCTGGCCACCACGCACGGCGTTCACGGTCACACCCGAGTCACGCGCCACGGCGCGTTCGATACCGGTGCCCACCAGCGGCTTCTGCGCACGCAGGGTCGGCACGGCCTGACGCTGCATGTTGGCGCCCATCAGTGCGCGGTTGGCGTCATCGTGCTCCAGGAACGGAACCAGCGCGGCAGCGACCGACACGGTCTGCATCGGCGAGACGTCCATGAAGTGGACTTCTGCCGGCGGCTTGAGCAGCGACTCACCCTGGAAGCGGCACGGTACGAACTGCTCGGTGAGCATGTTCTTAGCATCGGTCAGGGCATTGGCCTGGGCGATGACGTACTCGTTTTCTTCGATAGCCGACAGGAACTCGATCTCGTCGGAGACCTTGCCGTCATGCACCTTGCGGTACGGGGTTTCCAGGAAGCCGTACTTGTTGGTGCGTGCGAACACGGCCAGCGAGTTGATCAGGCCGATGTTCGGGCCTTCCGGCGTTTCGATGGTGCAGACGCGGCCGTAATGGGTCGGGTGCACGTCGCGCACTTCGAAGCCAGCGCGTTCGCGGGTCAGGCCGCCCGGGCCCAGGGCCGAGACGCGACGCTTGTGCGTCACTTCCGACAGCGGGTTGTTCTGGTCCATGAACTGCGACAGCTGCGAGGAGCCGAAGAATTCCTTGATGGCAGCAGCAACCGGCTTGGCGTTGATCAGCTCCTGCGGGGTCAAGCCTTCCGACTCGGCCATCGACAGGCGCTCCTTGACCGCGCGCTCGACGCGGACCAGGCCCACGCGGAACACGTTTTCGGCCATTTCACCGACCGAACGCACGCGACGGTTGCCCAGGTGATCGATGTCATCGACCACGCCACGACCGTTGCGGATCTCGGTCAGCACCTTGATCACGTCCAGGATGTCGGACGACTCGCCATGGGCGGCGACCAGGCGCTTGGACTCTTCGTCGTTGCGCTCACCGAAGTACTTCTGGTCGTACAGCACGGCTTCGCCGGTGACTTCCTTGCGGCCGACACGACGGTTGAACTTCATGCGGCCAACCGTGGACAGGTCGTAGCGCTCGAAGGTGAAGAACAGGTTGTGGAACAGGTTCTGCGCGGCGTCCTTGGTCGGCGGCTCGCCCGGACGCATCATGCGGTAGATTTCAACCAGCGCTTCAAGCTGCGTCTTGGTCGGATCGATGCGCAGGGTGTTGGACAGGTAGGCACCACGGTCCAGATCGTTCACCCACAGCGTGCCGACTGCATCAACACCGGCCTTGCGGAAGTTCTGCAGCTGCTCGTCGGTGATCTCGTCGTTGGCCTGGGCCAGCAGTTCACCGGTGTTGGCATCGACCACGTCGTGCGACAGGATGCGGCCGACCAGGTAGTCGTCCGGCACGGCCAGGGCAGCGATGCCCGAAGCCTGCAGCTGCTTGATGTGGCGTGCGGTGATGCGCTTGCCGGCTTCCACGATGACCTTGTCACCGTCAGCCAGGTCGAAGCCCAGGGTTTCACCACGCAGACGCTCCGGCACCAGCTCCAGCTGCACGCCTTCGTCCGGGTTGATGTGGAAGGTGTTGATCTCGAAGAACTCGGCCAACATCTCTTCGTTGTTGTAGCCGAGCGCACGCAGCAGGATCGACACCGGCAGCTTGCGGCGACGGTCGATACGGGTGAACAGCGCATCCTTCGGGTCGAACTCGAAGTCCAGCCAGGAGCCGCGGTAAGGGATGATGCGGGCGCTGTACAGCAGCTTGCCCGAGCTGTGGGTCTTGCCACGGTCGTGGTCGAAGAACACGCCCGGCGAACGGTGCAGCTGCGACACGATGACGCGCTCGGTACCGTTGACGATGAAGGTGCCGTTGTCGGTCATCAGCGGGATTTCGCCCAGATAGACCTCCTGCTCCTTCACGTACTTGATCGCCTTGGTCGACGATTCGCGGTCGTAGATGACCAGACGCACGGTGACGCGCAGCGGTGCACCGTAGCTCATGCCACGCTGGCGGCACTCGCGCTCGTCAAACACCGGGTCACCCAGCTTGTAACCGACGTATTCCAGGGCAGCATTGCCGCTGTAGCTGGAAATCGGGAACACCGACTTCAGCGCAGCATGCAGGCCGTGGTCGGAGCGCTTGGCCGGGTCGACGTTTTCCTGCAGGAATTCGCGATAAGAATCCACCTGGATGGCGAGCAGGAACGGCACTTCGAGGATCGAGCGCTGCTTGCCGAAATCTTTGCGGATGCGCTTTTTTTCGGTGTACGAATAGGACGTCATGAGGTCTTCCACCTTGTTGTGCGAGCCGTGCGTCCACGACCCGTAGGGAAATCTTGAAATTGTCAGTTGGAAGTCGCTGGTATTGCCGGCACCAGCACGCCTTCTCCCGCTACTTCCAACTGCCAACTCGCTTGTATCGGCTGCGGGTCACTCCATCGTCTGGAGCGCAGCGCCTGACACTTGCCACGTTGGTCTTTCTGTTGCCTGCCGGGCCGGGCCCGTCAGTTGTTGCTTGCCGAGCATGGCGCGGCACTACGCCGAGCCGGGCCCTGCCCTACCCCGCTGCGTCCGGGCATGCCCGGCATTGCAACGGTTTGAAACGACCAAAGGCCGGGGGCTTTAGGCCCCCAGCCTTGGCTGCATCGCCGTGAATCGATGACGATGCAAGAACTGATTACTTCAGCTC
>NZ_DLJW01000135.1:0-2641 GCF_002477705.1 Stenotrophomonas sp. UBA7606
CACCCGGTGCAGGACATCGACAGCGGCCGGGTGATGATCACCTCGCAGAATCATGGCTTCGCCATCGACGAGAGCGTGCTGCCGGGCAATGTCCGCGTCACCCATCGCTCGCTGTTCGACCAGACCATCCAGGGCATCGCACTGACCGATGCGCCGGCGTTCTCCTTCCAGGGCCACCCGGAAGCGTCGCCGGGTCCGCACGATGTCGCACCGCTGTTTGACCGCTTCATCACCCTGATGGAAGGGGCCAAGGCGTGAGCAAGGCGCGCTGGCTGATGTTGCCGGCGCTGCTGGCCACCTCGGTGGCCAGCGCGGCTCCGGTGACGGCCCAGCAGATCCGTGATCTGCTGCTACTGACCGGTTTCGAGCGCATGGGTGAGGACGCGGCCAAGTCCATCCTCGCCAACGAAGCGTTCTTCCCGCAGGTGACCCCGCAGCAGCGCCAATGCATGGCGGCGCCGATCGGCGCGGTGCTCAACGACGCGCTGGTGGAGCGGCTGGTCAGCAACCTCGGTGACGAGGGTCAGGTGCACCTCAAGCGCTGGCAGGCCTTCTATACCAGCCAGGGCGGCAAGCGCATGGTCGCTACCCAGCGCCAGATGATGTACGGCACCGCCTTGCCGGCGGAGTTCGCGGGCGAGCCCAGCGAACTGGAACGCAAGCAGGTGGGCGAGTTCATGGCCAGTGGCTCGTATGAGGCATTGGCGGCGGTGCTGGCCGAGATGGGCGACATGCCCGACGGCCTGCCGGCGCGCATGAGCGAGCGCATCCTCGACGAATGCGGCGTCACCATAGATAGCAACGAGTTTTCCTGATCGACAGCGTGCGATCACTTCCCCCAGACACGCTGTACTGACTTAGAGAAGAAAATGCCAAAGCGCACCGACCTAAAAACCATCCTGATCATCGGCGCTGGCCCGATCGTCATCGGCCAGGCTTGTGAGTTCGACTACTCCGGCGCGCAGGCGTGCAAGGCGCTGCGTGACGAGGGTTATCGTGTGGTGCTGGTGAACTCCAACCCGGCCACGATCATGACCGACCCGGAGATGGCCGATGCCGTCTACATCGAGCCGATCAACTGGCAGACGGTGGAGAAGATCATCGACAAGGAGCGCCCGGACGCGCTGCTGCCGACCATGGGTGGCCAGACCGCGCTGAACTGCGCGCTGGACCTGGCCGACCACGGCGTGCTGGAGAAGTACAACGTCGAGCTGATCGGTGCCAAGCGCGAAGCCATCCGCATGGCCGAAGACCGCGAGCTGTTCCGCGTGGCCATGCAGGAAATCGGCCTGGAGTGCCCCAAGGCCGCCGTTGCGCACACGCTGGAAGAAGCGCTGGAAATCCAGACCCGCGTTGGCTACCCGACCATCATCCGTCCGTCCTTCACCCTGGGTGGCAGCGGCGGCGGCATCGCCTACAACCGCGAGGAGCTGATCGAGATCGTCGGCCGCGGCCTGGAACTGTCGCCGACCACCGAAGTGCTGGTGGAAGAGTCGGTGCTCGGCTGGAAGGAATTCGAGATGGAAGTGGTCCGCGACACCGCGGACAACTGCATCATCGTCTGCTCGATCGAGAACCTCGACCCGATGGGCGTGCACACTGGTGACTCGATCACCGTGGCGCCGGCACAGACCCTGACCGACAAGGAATACCAGCGCCTGCGCGATGCCTCCATCGCCGTGCTGCGCAAGATCGGCGTGGATACCGGCGGCTCCAACGTGCAGTTCGGCATCAGCCCGACCACCGGCCGCGTGGTGGTGATCGAGATGAACCCGCGCGTGTCGCGTTCCTCGGCGCTGGCCTCCAAGGCCACCGGCTTCCCGATCGCCAAGGTCGCCGCCAAGCTGGCCGTGGGTTACACCCTGGACGAATTGAAGAACGAGATCACCGGCGGCCTGACCCCGGCTTCGTTCGAGCCGTCCATCGACTACGTCGTCACCAAGATTCCGCGCTTTGCCTTCGAGAAGTTCCCGATGGCCGATGCCCGCCTGACCACCCAGATGAAGTCGGTGGGTGAGGTGATGGCGATGGGGCGCACCTTCAAGGAATCGCTGCAGAAGGCGCTGCGCGGCCTGGAAACCGGCAAGATCGGCCTGGACCCGACCGAGCTGGACCTGGGCAACGAAGACGATATCGCCACCATGAAGCGCGAGCTCAAGGCCCCGGGGCCGGAGCGTCTGTTCTATGTGGGCGATGCATTCCGCAGCGGCTTGAGCGTTGAAGATGTCTACGGCCTGTCGCACATCGACCCGTGGTTCCTTGACCAGATCGAAGAAATCATCGTCGACGAAAAGCAGGTCCATGCCCAGGGCATCGACGCGCTGGATGCCGCACGTCTGCGCAAGCTCAAGCGTGCCGGTTTCTCCGATGCGCGCCTGGCGCAGCTGACCGGCACCAACGAGGCTGCCATCCGCGCCCTGCGCCGCGCCCACAAGGTGCGCCCGGTGTACAAGCGCGTGGACTCCTGTGCCGCCGAGTTCGCCACCGGCACCGCCTACCTGTACTCGACCTACGAGGATGAGTGCGAGGCCGCACCCAGCAACCGCGACAAGATCATGATCCTGGGCGGTGGCCCGAACCGCATCGGCCAGGGCATCGAGTTCGACTATTGCTGCGTGCATGCCGCGCTCGCCCTGCGCGA
>NZ_DLJW01000020.1:0-81528 GCF_002477705.1 Stenotrophomonas sp. UBA7606
GTGCTGGTGCTGGTGGACGGCGTGCGCGTGGCCTCGGCCACCAGCGGCATGGCCGCCCTGCAGGACCTGCCGGTTGACCAGATCGAGCGCATTGAAATCGTGCGCGGCCCGCGTTCGAGCCTGTACGGCTCCGAGGCCATCGGCGGCGTGATCCAGATCTTCACCCGCAACGCCGGCCAGGGCCTGCAGCAGAACCTGGCGATCACCGCCGGCAGCAACAACCTGCGCCAGGTCAGCGCCGGCTTCAGCAACCGCGGTGAGCGCGGCTGGATCTCGGCCCAGGGCGGTTACCAGAAGACCGACGGCATCAACGCCTGCCGCGGCACCGCCGCTGGCTGGGGCGCCGGCTGCTTCGCCGATGAGCCGGACCGCGATGGCTACCGCAACACCTCCATCAACGTGCGCGGTGGCTATGCCCTGACCGACACGCTGAGCCTGGAAGGCCATGTACTCAACGCCGACAGCTTCAACGAATACGACGGCAGCATCTTCGGCGGCAACGAAGCCGACAACCGCCAGCAGGTCTACGGTGCAAAGCTCGCCTGGGCTGCATCGGACAGCTTCCGCCTGAGCGCACAGGTTGGCCGCAACCGCGACCAGGCCGACAACTACTTTGCGGATGCCAGCACCGGCACCCGCAGCTTCGCCAGCGCCTTCGATACACGCCGCGACACCGCCAGCGTGCAGGGCGATTTCAGCTTCGCCGAAGGCCAGCAGATCACCGCCGGTGCCGATTGGCAGAACGACAAGGTCACCAGCTCCACCGCCTTCGACATCGACCAACGCGACAACCTCGGCGTGTTTGCCGAGTACCAGGGCCAGTTCGGCGCGCACGCGCTGCAGGCCAGCGTGCGCAACGACGACAACGAGCAGTTCGGCAACCACACCACCGGCAGCCTGGGTTATGGCTTTGCCTTCGGCAATGGCTTCCGCCTGACCGCCAGCGCCGGCACCGGCTTCAAGGCACCGACCTTCAACGACCTGTACTACCCGGGCTTCAGCAACCCGAACCTGAAGCCGGAAGAATCCAAGAGCCTGAACCTCGGCATCGCGCAGTACGCCGACAACTGGAACTGGACCTTCAATGCCTACGAAACCCGCGTCGACCAGCTGATCGGCTATGACAGTAACTTCGACCTGGTCAACGTCGCCGAAGCCCGCATCCGCGGTGCCGAGCTGACCGGCTACCTGTCGCTGGCCGGTTTCGACATCAACGCCCAGGCCAGCTTCACCGACCCGCGCGACCACACCTCCGGCGCTGCCACCTACGACAACCTGCTGGCCCGTCGCGCGCGTACCAGCGGTCGTCTGGACGTGGACAAGAGCTTCGGCCCGCTGCGTCTGGGCGTGACCGCTGCCGGCAGTGGCCATCGCTTCGACAACGCTGCCAACAGCGTGCGCCTGGCCGGCTACGGCACCATGGATGTGCGCGTTGAATACGCCATCAACGACGCATGGAGCCTGCAGGCCAAGGCCGCCAACGTGTTCGACCGCGAGTACGAAACCGTTGCCTGGTACAACCAGCCGGGCCGCGAGTACCAGCTGACCCTGCGTTACAACAGCAAGGCCAACTGAGCCAGCGAAGCCGCAGCACTGCTGCGGTTTCCAGCAGCGTGAAAACATGCAGGGCCGGCGGTGATCCCGTCGGCCCTGTTCTGTTTGCAGTCTGCGTCGGACCTTGGAGCTTCATGAACACACTGAAGGTGGGACCGCGCACGTCATACACCGCCGCGCGGTAGCTACTCTGATTGAAGCGTGAACATGCTGCATTCAATCATCGCAGGCAACCACCAGCGGCACCCCGCGCGTTGGATGCTCGATCACCTGCACCGGCTGGCCGTAGACCTTGCCGATGATCTCGCGGGTCAGCACTTCGCGCGGCGGACCATCCGCGGCAATGCGCCCGTCGCATAGCATCACGATGCGATCGGCATAGGCTGATGCCAGGTTGAGGTCGTGCAATACCACCACCACGCAACGGCCCTGCGCCGCGAGTTCGCGGGCGCTGCGCAAGGTGCGCTCCTGATGGCGAAGATCGAGTGCGGCGGTTGGTTCATCCAGCAGCAGCACCGGCGTCTGTTGCGCCAAGGCACGGGCAAGCGAGGTCCGTGCGGCTTCGCCACCGGACAGCGTCTGCACATCGCGCCCAGCCAAGGCGACGACATCGACTTCTGCCAATGCAGCCTCGACGATCTCCGCATCCTGTCGTGGTTGTGGCGGATGTGGCAGGCGACCCATCGCCACCACCTCGCGCACGCTGAAGGCAAAGTGCACGGCATGATCCTGCGCCATCACTGCGCGCTGCAGGGCAAGCTCGCGTACCGGCCAATCGGCCAGTGCGCGGCCATGCAGCGTTGCCTTCCCAGCGTCCGGTTCGGCATCACCGGCGAGCAGCGCCAACAAGGTCGACTTGCCAGCGCCATTGGGCCCAACCAAGGCGGTCAGCGTGCCAGGCTGCAACGCTAGATCAACACCCGCCAACACTTGGCGACCGCCACGCAGCACGCTGACCCCGCCTAATTCCAGCAATGGCGTGCTCATGCCCTTCCCCCGCGCTTGCGCAGCACCAGCCACAGGAAGAACGGCGCGCCCAACGCCGCGGAGAACAGGCCGAGCGGGATTTCCGACGGGGGATCAAGCGTGCGCGCGGCGGTATCGGCCACCACGATCAACAGCGCGCCGACCACACCCGACAAAGGCAGCAGCCAGCGATGCCCGGGGCCAACCAGCATCCGCACCAGATGCGGCACCACCAGGCCGACGAAGCTGACGCTGCCGGCAAACGCCACCGCTGCCCCCACCAGCAGCGCACTGAACGCCACCAGCAACAAGCGCGTGCGCGCGACATCCAGGCCGATATGGCGTGCCTGGCGCTCACCGAGCGCAAGCATGTCCAAGGGCGTGGCCAGCCGCAGCAACGCCAGCAGGCCAATCACGAATACCGGCGTGACCGCAGCCACATCGCTCCAACTGGCCTGCGCCAACGAGCCCATCTGCCAGAACACCAGCGACTGCAGCTCGCTCTCGCTGGCGATGTAGGTCAGGAAGCCGACCGCCGCCGAGCAGCCCGCACCAATCGCAATGCCGACCAGCAGCAACGTCGCGGTGCCCTCACGGCGCCCCGGCCGCGCCAGCAGATAGATCAAGGTCGTCGCGCCGGCACCGCCAATGAAGGCCGCCAGTGGAATCAGCCACACAGCGAATGCACCCGCACCAAGCACGATGGCCGCCACCGCACCCAGCGCCGCGCCGTGGCTGACGCCGACGATGCCGGGATCCGCCAGCGGGTTGCCAAACAGGCCTTGCAGCGCGACACCGGCCATTGCCAGCGACGCACCAACCAGCGCGCCCAGCAGCGCGCGTGGAATGCGCAGCTGCCACACCACGCCCATGTCGCGGGCACTGATTGATTGCGGATCCGCCAAGCCGAACTGCGCCGCCATCGCGCGCAGTACGTCGGCCGCAGGCAGCTTCAACGGACCGGTACCGAACGACAACAGCACCGCCCCCAGCAACACCGCCAGCAACAGACAGAGCAACAGCGCGCCGCTTGGCCGCCGGACCTGCGCCGACATCATCCGCGCGACAACTCCGTCAGGGCCTGGGCCAAGGCCAGTGCACCGGCACCAGAACCCACGCTGGTGGATTTGAGTTCGACATCAGGCATCACCCAGACACGGTTGGCCGCGCCAGCGGGCGTGTGCTTCAGGGTCGGATAGGCCTTCCACAGGCCGGCTTCACCGCCGAACAGGCGCAGATCGTTTTCGGTTACCAGGATCACGTCTGGCGCTGCCGCAACAACGCCTTCATTGCTGAGCTGGGAGTAGTTGGCCACACCGGCTTCTTCACCGATGTTGATGCCACCAGCAATGGTGATCAGCTGGTTGGCGGCGCTGTCAGCGCCGGCCACGGTCGGCAGGCCACCAGCGCCGCTGGCCGACAACACGATCACCCGCGGGCGCTTCGCATTGTCCTTGGCGATGGCTGCGGCCTGATCGAGCTGTGCCTGCACCTGTGTCGCGAGTTCCTCACCCTGCGTGGCCAGACCCAAAGCAGCAGCCACCTTGCGCACCTTGTCCGCCGGCGGCTGCAGGTCATCGATCACCACCGCGGCATGACCGGTCGCGCGCAGGCGTTCGGCCAGCACCGCGTGGCGGCGCAGGCTGTTGCCGAGGAACAGGGTTCCGTCCAGGCTCAGCACGCCTTCCACGCCGGTGGTGCGGTTGAACAGGAAGTGCTTGGGCGCAGCCCGGCCTGCAGCGGTCGCCGAGCGTTCCGGCGCGGCAAAGACCTTGTCGGCCAGGCCCAGCGCTTCGATCACCGCGATCACATCATCGCCACCCGTGACGATGCGACTGATGTCGCTCACTTCAACGTCCACGCCATCGTCCGAGCGCAGCTTGGCCGGCAACTGCGGTGCTGCTGCAGCGACTTGCGGCACATCCTGCCCGGCCACACGCTTCCAGCCGGCCGGCAAGACGCTCGCATCAGCGGCATCGGTAGCAGGCGCTGCAACTGCGGGTGCTTCGGCTGCAGCCTGCGGTGGTGCTGGGCTGCGATCACAACCGGCAACAAGCGCGGCCAGCAGCAGGCCCAGGCCAGTCGGAACAAGGGGGGTGGCTTTCATCAATACATCCTCGGTTACCAGATTGGCCGGCGCATTGGAGCTGCGAGCCAGCCAGATTTTGATGGCAGTGCGGGAGATGCCGTTGCCGGCATCTCCCGCGCGTTGACCGCCTTGCCGCGCCCAGGGCGCGGCGGATCACTCAGCGCTGCACAGGCAGCAGGCGGGTGATGCGATCGCCCTTGGCGTCATCGGCGCCCTTGGACTTGTTGATCGCGAACATCACCGCATCGGGGCCCTTGCTGACGTGGTTCGGGTAGGTGCCGCCGTCGAGGTTGGCAACGATGTTGCCGTCTTCATCGACCACCGTGACGGTGCCGGCAGCGCGGTTGCTGACATAGGCCAGGCGCGTGCTCGGGCTGTAGGACACGTTCAAGGAGCCGGCGCCAACGTAGACGTCGTGCTCGACCTTGGCCGTGGCCGGGTCAACGATCAGCAGGTTGTCGCTGCCCTGCGACACCACCAGCAGGCGCTTGGCGACCGGGTTCCATGCAACGCCGATCGCGTCACGCGCGCCGGGCAGCGGGAACACCTTCTCCACCTTGCCGCTGGCGCCGTCGATGATCGCCGCCTCGGCGGCGGCCAGGCTGACGGTGTAGACCTTGCCGGTAGCCGTATCGATGTCCAGGCTGCCCGGAGTGAAGGCCTCGCCACGTTTGCCGGAGGCAATGGTGATGTTGTCCAGCTGCTGCAGCGTGCGGGTGTCGAACACGCTGATGTAGTCGGCGCCCGTGGCCGAGACATAGGCACGGTTGCGCTGTGCATCGACCACCACGTCACGCGCATGCGACACCGCGCCGACCGGGTACTGCTTGACCAGTGACAGGTCGGACTGACGGTAGACCGCCACCGTGTCCTAGCGGGTGTTGGTCACCCACACATTGCCGTTGGCGTCATCCACGCCCACGCCGTACACAGCAAACAGGTTGCCGTCATTGCCCGGTGCCGCCTGCGGCGATACTCGGGCGATGATCTGCAGCGATTCCGGGTCCACCTTGAGCAGCTCGGACTGCTTCACCGGCGGGCGGCCGACGGCGCTGGTCACGAAAGCGGCCTTGCTGGCCGGGCTGTAGGCGACCTGATACAAACCCTGCACCAGGCGGTTGCTGGCGGCCTGGATGCGCTCCTGACCGGAAAGCGGCACTTCGCGCGAAACCTTCAGCGAGAACACCGCTGCAGCGTCCGGCGCAGCCGCACGCACCACGATGGGCTGCGGGCCGGCGACAGCATCGGCCGGGATCGCCAGCGTGCCGCTGAACTTGCCTTCGCCGTTGGCGACATAAGGCTGTGCGTTCAGCACGGTCTCACCGCGCAGCAAGGTCACCTTCTGGCCCGGGGTGAAGCCATTGCCCTCAATACCGGTTTCGCTGCCCGGCAACACCACCGGCGCAGTGGCACGCACGCTGCCATTGAAGGCGGTGTCAGGCTGCGCGAATACCTGCGCACCAGCAGCGCCGGTAGCCAGCAACAGGGCCAGGCCGAGCAGGTGCGGGCGCGCTGCGCGGGCGGTGGTGGAAGCAGTAGTGGAACGAACGTTTGCCATCGGGCATTACCTCTTGGGTGCTGCGCGACGTCGCGCGCATCGTGGGTTTCTGCCTGGGCGGTGACGCTGCCTGGGTAATGGAATGCCGGGCCTGGAGGCCCGGACTGGGAAGTCAGATTAGGAGCAGGCAGATAAGGAGCAGGCGGATCAGGAGCGCGGCTCCGCGCTGCGATCACGCACACCGGTGATTTCATGCAGTGCACGCATCAGCGAGGCACGGAACATCGGGCCATGGCCGAGGCCATCGAACTGGTGGTACTCGACATCCAGCCCCGGCACCTGGCGCAGGCGTGCAGACAGCTGCTCGGCGGCATCGGACGGTGCACCGGAAACGCGCTTCAGATGTGCCAGCACACGAGGATTGCTCATGTCGCGGTTGCTGGTATCACGATCACGTTCACCGCTACCGAGCATCATCAGCACCCGCGCCGGATGACCGGCGTTGTTGCCGATGAACTGGCGCTCAGGAGCGCCCAGCATCGCGCCCTGCTGCCACCACAACGATGGGCTGGCCGGCACATAGGTCTGGAATGCACCGCTACGCGTATACAGCGTATGCAGCACGAACAGCCCGCCGAGCGAATGCCCCCACAATGCCTGCTTGTTGGCATCGGTGGCTACGTGCTGCCCCAACTGCGGGCGGATGCGCCGCTCGATCACTTCCAGGAACGCATTGGCGCCACCGCCAACCGCCGCGCCACCGTCTTCGGGCTGGTCGGCTGTCGGCGTGTAGTCGCGGGTACGCGCAGGCGAATCGATACGCTGCTGGTTGTCGTAGCCGACGAACACCAGCACCGTCGGCTGCTTTTGCGCCAGTTCCTCCAGCAATGGCGCGTCGAATTCCATCAACGCGCCATTGCCATCCAGCATCCACAGCGCCGGGAAACCCGCTGCCGGCGCTGTGCCGGCAGGGATGCCCAGAGTGACCCGCCAGGTGCGCTGGCCATCATCACTGCGTACCACGAAGCGTTCGAAGCGGTAGTGCGCCGAGCCGGTATCGGCAACCGTCTGGCCGATCAGCTGCGCCGGATTACGCTGCTGGGCCGCGGCCATCGGCGCGACTACGCCGAGCAACAACAGCGAGGCCACGGCGAGCAGTGAGTGGAATCGGGTGCGCATGTGCGTTTTCATCGCTGTGCCTGGATCAGAAGCCGACGGTCAGGTTCACCCAGTAACTGCGGCCGGGCTCGTTGTAAGTGGCAGCACCCGCACCGGTGGCGCTGGTGCTGGTGGTGCCTTCACGGAACAGACGCTTGTCGAACAGGTTGTTGATACCACCACCGACGCGCACCTTGGGCGTGATCCGGTACTGGCCACCCAGGCTCCACAGGTCATAGGCCGCACGCGTATCCGGCGGCAATGCCGCACCGGTGGTGCTGGCCTGCGTCGCCGATTCCTGCTTGCCATAGAACGTACCGGTCAGCATGAACGACAACTGCGCATTGACCTGCCAATCCAGGAAGGTGTTGACGGTGTACTCGGGGATGATGGACAGCGGCTGGTCGGTGGTCTTGTCGACGTTCTCGATCATCCAAGTGACATTGGTATTCCACGACAGCACATCACCACCGCCGATCAGCGGCACCTTCAGGTTGCCTTCGACGCCGCGGATGATGGCTTCCGGTGCATTGGTCCACTGGAACACCTGCCCCTTGGTGTCATTGGTGATGCCGATGCGGTTCTGGCCGGCAACGATCTTGTCCTTGTAGTCGTTGTGGAAATAGGTGACCGAGGCATGCCAGCCGTTGTCCGGCGCCCACTCGATGCCGATTTCCTTGTTGATGCTGGTTTCCGGATCAAGATTGGCGTTACCCATCACGTAGCAGCCGGAGCCCTGGTTGGGGCTCAGCACCGGGCAACCATTGCCGCGCGTGTAGTAGAGGTAATCCGGGTTGGCCTGGTACAGGTTCGGCGCCTTGAAGGCACGCGCGATGCCGCCCTTGATTGCCCAGTCTTCAGCCAGCTTGAACTGCACGTTGAGGCTGGGGCTGAGGTTGTTGCCGAACTGCGAGTGGTGATCGAAGCGCAGGCCCGGGGTCAGCGTCCAACGCTCACCGATGTACAGGTTGTCCTCGACGAACACCGCCGCGAACTGCTGGTCGCTCTTGCCGGTACGCACACCGTCATAACCCGGAATGCCGCCACCGCTGCTGGAACTCTGGGTCACCGAGTACGGGTCATCCAGCTTCATGTCGCGATACTCGAAGCCCAGCGTCGCCACCTGCTCGATACCGCCCCAGTTCAGCGGCACGTTGATCTCGCCGTCGACGCGGGCGGAGGTCAGTTCGGACGTGGAGAAGCTCGCGCCTTCGGTGATCGAGCCTTCCGGGCCACCGGCCAGGCCTTCGTTCAAGCGGGTGTTGTCGGTATCGTCGTAGGCGGCGGTGATGCGCGAAGTGCCCCAGTCGTAGCTGCCGCGATGGGTCAGGCCGAACGAACGGCGCAACATCACATTGGTCTCGGCACCGTAAAGCGCATTCAAACGCTCGAAGCCGTCACCGCTTACACCGCGTTCGCCGGAATAGATATTGCCCTGGCGGCTGACGCTGGCATCCAGCTCCAGCACATGGTTGTCGTTGATGTCGTAGCGCAGCAGGCCACTGATATCGCGATTGCGTACGCCTTCGCGGCCGGCCGGCGGGGTCACGCCGGTGGCGAAGTCTTCATTGAGGTACAGCGAATCGGCGTCGGTCTTGTTGACATTGCCGAACAGACGGAACGAGAGCTGCTCGCTCAGCGGGCCGGACAGCTGGAAGCCAACGCGCTCGCTGTCGCCTTCATCGCTGTGCTCGGCCTGGCTGCCGTAAAGCGTCAACGAGCCGGTCAGGTCGCCGGTCGGCTTCTTGGTGATGATGTTGACCACGCCACCGGAAGCGCCAGAACCATAACGTGCAGCAGCGGGGCCACGCAGTACTTCGATGCGTTCCACCGCTTCGGCCGGTACCCAGTTGCTGTCGCCGCGGCTGTTGCGTTCACCGCTGCGGCCCATGCGCACCGAATCGCGCGAGCTCACCGGACGGCCATCGATCAGGATCAAGGTGTTTTCCGGGCCCATGCCACGGATATCGATCTGGCGGAAATTACCGTAGGACCCGGACGCGGTATTGCCGGTCAGGTTGATGCCGGGCATGCGCCGGATCACCTCGGACAGATCGTTCGCCGGCGGCAGACGTTCCAGATCGACCGCAGTGATCACCGAGCTGCCCAGCGCCTGCTTGGCAATCTGTTCGGCGGTGACGTGCACGGTGTCGATGTCGGTGGCCGCTGGTGCGCCTTCGGCCAACGCCGGGCCAGCGAGCAAGGCGCTCAATGCCAACGCGGCGGAAAGGGGATTACGGGACAGCAAGACACGCGCGGACAACCGCGACGACGAACGACGGGACATGGGGGAAGCCTCTCGACAGTTGGGGGACGAACCTCTGGCGAATGGCTTGAGGAACGAAGGATCTGAGTGCAGCGCCGGGGATCAAACGCCAAACGTGCTGCGAGTGGGCTTAGTCTACATCAAATGCGAATGATTATTAATAACTAGTGACGATAAGTCGGTGGCGCGCTTGTCTTTTGCCGGGAAAGCACCTGCCGAGCATGGCTCGGCACTACACGTTCCCTCCCTTTGGCGTAGCCAAGGGGAGGGTTGGGGAGGGGTGCTGTTGGCTTTGACCGGGAAAGCCCCTGCCGAGCATGGCTCGGCACTACCACCGCCCTGCGTTACAGCACGCCGATCAGCTCAGGCAGCGTGTCGATCACCGCCACTGCATTGGCCGCATCCAGGTCCAGATCGCGCGGATAGCCATAACGTACCAACACAATCGGCATGCCGGCATTGTTGGCCGCGCCCAGATCCGTCGCCGAATCACCCACCATCAGGCAGGCCGCCACCGGCTGCTGCAACAACGTGGCCACATGCAACAACGGTTCCGCGGCAGGCTTGCGCTGCGGCAGCGAATCCCCGCCGATGATGTGCGCGAAATAGCCGCCAATCCCCAGGTGCTGCAGCAATGGCGGTACCAGGGCAGCCGGCTTGTTGGTGCAGATGGCCATCGGCAGGCCGCGCGCCTGCAAGGCCTGCAACGTCTGCTCCACACCGTCATAGAGCACCGGGCTGCGCAGCAGGCAGTCGTGGTAGTGGCGCATGAAACCCGGCATGACATCTTCCAGGCGGCGATCGCTACCGGCATCACGTAGTGCCGTGGTCACCAGGTTGCGCACGCCCTCGCCTATCCAACTACGCACCGTGGCTTCGCTCACCCGTGGCAGGCCCAGGTCTTCCATCGTGCGATTGACCGCTTCGGCGATATCAGGGGCGCTATCCACCAGCGTGCCATCCAGATCGAAAACCACAGCCGAGGTTGCCAATGCATTGCTCCGTTTGCGAGAGCACTTGATTGTAGCGGCGCGCGGCTGTGCAAAAAACAATGCTTCTGCGTAGCAGCTTGCGCCGCTGCTACGGGATATCGCGGAAAAGATCACCCTGCAGCACCACGTCCTCGCGATCGCGAAAACCGGACAGGCCCACCCCCACCAGCCGGTAAAGCGTACTGTCCGGCAACTGCACGCGCTGGCACAGCGCCAGCGCGATATCGCGCAGTTCCTCCACCGAGGTGGGTGGCGAATCCGGGGTGAAGCTGCGGGTGAGGATGCGGAACTGTGCCGTCTTCAATTTCAGCACCACGGTGTGGCCAATCCGCTCGGTACGCCCGGTGGCTCGCCAGGTCCGTTCCGCCAACTGGGTGATCACCTCGTCAAACTGCCCCAGGGGCAGGTCCTCGGCAAAGGTATCCTCCGACGAGATCGACTGCACCGGCTGGTCGGGCTCCACCGGCCGCTCGTCGATGCCGCGCGCGCGCCGGTACAGGCCGCCGCCGAAGCTGCCGAACAAGGCCTCCAACTGCTCCAGCGGCAGCGCGCGCAGGTCGCCAACGGTGACAATGCCCAACGCTGCCAGCTTGCCCTCCATCACCTTGCCCACGCCCGGAACCCGCTTGACCGGCAATGGCGTCAGGAACTGCTCCACCCGCGAAGGCGGCACCACGAACTGGCCATCGGGCTTGCGCCAGTCCGAGGCGATCTTGGCCAGGAACTTGTTGGGTGCGATACCCGCCGAGGCGGTCAGGGAGGTTGTTTCGCGGATCTGGGTGCGGATCAGGCGGGCGATGTCGGTGGCAATGCCACCGCAGCTCGGCGATTCAGTGACGTCCAGGTAGGCCTCGTCCAGTGACAGCGGCTCCACCAGCGGCGTGTGCTGCAGGAAGATCTCCCGGATCTGCCGCGACACCGCCTTGTAGCGGGCAAAGTCCGGCGGCACGAATACCGCGTCCGGGCACAGCCGCTCGGCGCGCAGTGCCGGCATCGCCGAGCGCACCCCGAACACCCGCGCCTCGTAGGAAGCCGCGCAAACCACCGAACGCGCCCCCCGCCAAGCCACCACCACCGGCCGTCCGCGCAAACCGGGGTCATCACGCTGCTCCACGGACGCATAGAAGGCGTCCATGTCGACATGGATGATCTTGCGTGGGTGGCTCAAGGCAACAGTCCTGAAAGGTCGCCAACATGATAGCTGTTGTCGCTAAATGCACACTTGTCCTTACAATTGTGCAACTCAAAACACCTCCAAAAAGCCACCGAACGGCGTCTAACTGCGGCTAACATACGGGTCCGTCCAGTTAAAACATTTGATTGAACCGGATTGCTGTCGCATCCTCGGCGACTCGCTCCTGGCTTTGGATCCCCTGGATGACCCGTCTGCATACGTTCTCGCGTGACCAGCTGCTGGCCAGCGCGCGTGGTGAACTTTTCGGCCCCAACAAAGGCCGTCTCCCCAATGACCCGATGCTGATGTTCGACCGCATCACCGAGATCCGCGAGGACGGTGGCGCACACGGCAAGGGCATGATCCGGGCCGAGCTGGATATCCGTCCTGACCTGTGGTTCTTCGGCTGCCACTTCATCGGCGACCCGGTGATGCCCGGTTGCCTGGGCCTGGATGCCATGTGGCAGCTGACCGGCTTCTACCTGACCTGGCTGGGCGCCGAAGGCCGCGGCCGTGCGCTGGGCTGTGGCGAGGTCAAGTTCACCGGCCAGGTGCTGCCCAGCGCCAAGCTGGTGCAGTACGAAATCGATGTTTCGCGCGTGATCAACCGCAAGCTGGTGATGGCCCAGACCGACGCCCGCATGCTGGTTGATGGCCGCGAGATCTATACCGCCAAGGACCTGCGCGTAGGTCTGTTCACTTCTACCGAGAGCTTCTGATGCGTCGTGTCGTCATTACCGGCATGGGCATCACGTCCTGCCTTGGCAACGATCTGGATACCGTCTCCAGCGCCCTGCGTGACAGCCGCCCCGGCATCGTCGCCCTGCCAGATCACGCCGAAGCCGGCCTGCGCAGCCAGATCGGCGGCAAGGTCGAGATCGACCTGGACGCGCAGGTGGACCGCAAGCTCAAGCGCTTCATGAGCGATGCGGCGGCCTACAGCTATGTGGCCATGCGCGATGCCATCGCCGATGCCGGCCTGGACGAGGCTGCGGTCAGCAACGTGCGCACCGGCCTGATCGCCGGCTCCGGTGGTGGTTCCAGCGAATGGCAGGTGGAAGCCGCCGATCTGCTGCGCAACCGCGGTGTGCGCAAGGTCGGCCCTTACATGGTGCCGCGCACGATGTGCTCGACCGTGTCGGCCAACCTGGCCACCGCGTTCAGCATCAAGGGCCTGAGCTATTCGCTGTCGGCCGCCTGCGCCACCTCGGCCCATTGCATCGGCGCTGCCGCCGACCTGATCCGCCACGGCGCCCAGGACGTGATGTTTGCTGGCGGCGGTGAAGACCTGCACTGGTCGATGAGCGTGATGTTTGACGCCATGGGCGCGCTGTCCACCAGCTTCAACGAAACCCCGAGCACGGCATCGCGTCCGTACGACGCCAATCGCGACGGCTTCGTCATCGCAGGCGGCGCCGGCATGCTGGTGCTGGAAGACTACGACCACGCTGTGGCCCGTGGTGCCCGTATCTATGCCGAGCTGGTTGGCTACGGCGTGACTTCCGACGGTGCCGACATGGTTGCCCCGTCCGGCGAAGGCGCGGTGCGCTGCATGAAGATGGCGATGGAAGGCCTGGACCGTCCGATCGACTATCTGAACACCCACGGCACCTCCACCCCGCTGGGTGACGTGACCGAGCTGGGCGCAGTGCGCGAGGTGTTTGGCGATGCGGTTCCGCCGCTGTCCTCGACCAAGGCGCTGTCGGGCCACTCCCTGGGCGCCGCCAGCGTGCACGAGGCGATCTACTGCCTGCTGATGATGCGCGATGGCTTCATGGCCGGCTCGGCCAATATCGAAACCCTGGACGAGCGCGTGGAAGGCTTCCCGATCCTGCGCAAGACCCAGGATGCGAAGTTGGACACGGTGATGTCCAACAGCTTCGGTTTTGGCGGCACCAATGCGACGTTGATCTTCGGCCGGGTTTGATGGCGGATTGATCTGAAAAAACAGCCGCGAAAGCGGCTGTTTTTTGTGTGTTGGCTTTGGTGTTGGCTTTGGCTTTGCTGTTGCTGCTGCTGCTGCTGTTGCTGTTGCTGCTGCTGTTGCTGCTGTTGCTGTCCCCTCTCCCGTTCACGGGAGAGGGGTTGGGGTGAGGGGAAGCTTTTGCTTTTGCTTCAGCTATAGCCGTTGCTCTACTGCTCCGAAAAGCAACAGCAACAAGCAGGAGCTGCCCTCACCCTGCCCCTTTCCCGCAGGCGGGAGAGGGGAAAGCAGAGCATGAGCAGAGCAAAGCCCAACCCAAGCTTCCTCAGTCGTAATTGCTCAACGCCAGCGACAGCAATGCCTTGGCCTGCTCACGCAGCGATTGCGGCTCGACAATCTCCGCGTCCGAACCATAGTGCAGCACGTCCATCAGCAGCTCGCGCGACACGCTGTACGGCACCTTCAACTCATAGCGCCCATCAGCAAGAAACCGCCCCTGCTGCTTGGAATGCCAATGCTCGTCAGCCACCCAACGCGCCGCCTTGGCACTGAACACAATGGTCGCCCAGCCCTTGGGCGCGCCGGAGAAGATGCCGTAGCTGGCAGCCAACTGCTCGTTCAGCTCGGCATCGGGCACGTCCTGGGCGGGCTGCTCCAGCAGCCGCGCCTGGTGGATGCGGTCCACCGCGAAACTGCGTACTGCCTCGCGGGTATGGTCCCAGGCATCCAGGTACCAGTTATCGCGGTAATGGGTGATGCGCTGGGGCGACACCGTGCGCCGGGTCGCCTCATCGGTGGAGCGGGCACGGTATTCAAAGGACAACTGCTTGCGCTCAAGCACGCCAGACGCAACCGTACGGAAGCTGGCTTCATCCAGCTTGCGGCCACGGTGCGGAATCACCCGGACCCGTTCCACCGGCCATGCACTGGCCCCGGCCTGTGCCGCCAGCAGGCCTTCAATACGTTGCTGCAGGGGCGCCAGCACCGACGACAACACCCCACCGCTGGTGCGCGACAGCAGATGCTGCGAGGCCAGCAACGCATGCAGCTCCTCCGAGCTCAACCACAGCCCGGGTAGCTCGAAGCGGTCGCTTTCGCCGATCTGGTAGCGGAACCCGGCCTCGCCGTCGCCCTCCACCGGCGCCATCAGCGCATCGCGCAGGAAGGCCAGATCTCGGTACACCGTGGCACGGGAACAGCCCAATTCCTCCTGCAGCCGCTGCACCGTGATCGGGTAGCGGGCGGACTTGAGCAGACGATGCAGCGCGTTGATGCGTTCATAGCGGTCCATGGCCGGATTATGTCCGAGTCGGGGCCCGGATGGGCAGAGGGCGTCCGCCAAACGGGAAATGAAGCGCCCGCCCCGCATGGTCTGGGCCGCCGGGGTCATCCGGTATCATCGGCTGTCAGCCATCCTTGCCTGTTTCCGGAGATCTCGATGTCCCTGCGTGTTTCCCTGTTGCTGCCCCTGTTGCTGTGCGCCCCACTGGCCTGGGCCGACGAGGCGACGACCACCGATGACACCGCCCTGGCCGCGATGACCTCGCCGTGGAGTGGCAGCGGTGGCGAACTGGGCTTTGCCTCCGCGCACGGCAACAGCACCACCGAGAGCTTCAACGGCCGCCTGAAGCTGCGTTACACCGATGGTGACTGGGTGCACAGCATGGACCTGTTCGGCCTGCGCTCCAGCGCTGAGTACACCGAGACCGCCGATGACGGCAGCACCTCGCGCAAGCGCCAGACCACCGCCAACCGTTATAGCGGCAGCGCCGGCAGCGCCCTGCAGCTGGGCGAGCACCGCCAGCTCACCGCCACCGTGCGTTACGAGCGCGACGACTTCGCCACCTACGACCGCCTGGGCACCTTCGGCCTGGGCTACGGCACCCGCCTGATCGACGGCGAGCGCGTCACCCTGGATACCCAGATCGGCCCCGGTGTGCGCCGCACCCACAACTCGGAAACCGACGAGAACCGCACCGGCCTGATCGGCCGCGGCCTGTTCGATTTCAAGTTCGGCATCACTGACAACACCGAGTTGGTCAACTCGCTGCTGGTGGAATCGGGCTCCTACAACACCTTCGCGCAGAACGACTTCGGTGTTTCGGTCAATATGAACCAGCATTTCGCCCTGAAGGCAGGCTGGCAGGCGCGTTACAACAGCGACGTGTCCGACCAGAAGCGCAAGACCGATACGCTGTCCACCATGAACGTGGTCTACAGCTTCAAGTAAGCGCGGGAGCGGCCCTGTAGTGCCGAGCCATGCTCGGCATGGGGCCTGCCCGGATATGCCCGCAGGTCGGGTTGGTAGCGCCTCTGCCGAACATGGCCGGCGCTACCGTTTGGGGCTTGTTGGTAACGCCTCTGCCGAGCATGGCTCGGCACTACCGGTTGGGGTTTGTGGGTAACGCCTCTGCCGAGCACGGCTCGGCACTACCTGGGCTCAGGCCAGCAATTCGGCGGCACCGCCGGCCAACAGCTGGCGTGCGACCTCACGACCCAGCGCTTCCGGATCGCTGGCCGGGCCGCTGGCCTGTGCCCGTACCGCACGGCCATCGGCAACGCCGCCCACCAGGCCTTGCAGCCACAGATCCTGGCCCTGCCATTGCGCCAGGCCCGCCACCGGCACGTGGCAACTGCCGTCAAGGGCGCGGTTCATCGCGCGCTCGGCCTCCACGCAGGCGCGGGTCGGTGTGTCGTCCAGCGCCTTGACCAGGTTGATGATGTCGCCGGCGTCCTGCCTGCATTCGATCGCCACCGCCGCCTGTGCCGGTGCCGGCAACCACTGCGGTGCACGCAGACGGTCGCGGATGCGCGCGCCCAGTTCCAGACGCTCCAGGCCGGCGCAGGCCAGGATGATGGCGTCGTACTCACCGGCATCCAGCTTGCCCAGGCGGGTGTTGACGTTGCCACGCAGGTCGCGCAGTTGCAGGTCCGGGCGCAGCGCACGCAGCTGCGCCTGCCGACGCAGGGAGGAGGTGCCCACACAGGCACCCGGCGGCAGCGCGTCCAGGCTTTCGTAGCGGTTGGACACGAAAGCGTCGGCCGAATCCGCGCGGGCCAGGATCGCCGGCAACGCGAACGGTGCCTCCAGCTCCATCGGCACGTCCTTCAGCGAATGCACCGCGCAATCGGCTTCGCCGCGCAGCATGGCCAGCTCCAGTTCTTTCAGGAACAGGCCCTTGCCACCAATGGCGGCCAGCGAGCGGTCCAGTATCTCGTCGCCACGCGTGCTCATCGGTACAAGCACCACCTCCAGCCCGGGGTGAACCTGGCGCAGGCGTTCGGCAACGTGTTCGCTCTGCCACAGGGCAAGCGGGCTCTTTCGGGTAGCGATTCGCAGGATGCTCATGGCCCCATTATCGCCATTGCCGGCGCACAGGTCACAAACGTTCCATTTCGCCCTTCAGGCTGGCCACGCAGCGTCGGCTCACTTCCAGCGGCTCGGCGACTTCGCGCAGCACCGCCTGCACCTGCCCGGCAGGCGTGCGCCGCACTTCCTGCAGCCGCTCACGCGCGATCAGGCAGTTGCGGTGGATGCGGATGAAACGCTCGCCGAATTCCTCCTCCAGCGAGCGCAGGGATTCCTCGATCAGGTCCTGGCCGCGCAGGTGGTGCACCACCACGTACTTTTCCTCGGCCTGCAGATAGAGGATGTCTTCCACCGGCACCAGCCGCAGGCTGCCACGCAGGCGCGCGCACAGCACGCGCCGCGCCTGCGCCGACGGTACCAGCTGCGGGCTGCCACGGCCGGCAATGAAGGTACGGGCGCGCTCCAGCGCCGCCGCCAAACGCTCGGCACGGATCGGCTTCATCAGGTAGTCGATGGCTGCCGCCTCGAAGGCTGACAGCGCGTGCGCGTCGTAAGCGGTGCAGAACACCACGGCCGGGCGCGGCTCGAACCGGGACAGGTGGCGCGCGGCCTCCAGCCCATCAACGCCCGGCATGGCGATATCCAGCAACACCAGGTCCGGCTGCACCTGCGCACAGACATGCAGCGCTTCACTGCCATTGGCGGCCTCGCCAACCACGCTCACCCCCGGGTGGTCGGCCAGCAGCGTGCGCAGGCGCTCACGGGCCAGGGGTTCGTCGTCGGCAATGACCACCTTCACGGCATCGTCCTCGCAAGCAATGGATTGCAACCGGTCACATGGTAGCGGCCGGCACCCGCAGCCGTCGCCAGCACGGCACAAATTGCGGGCGCCTTCACAAACCCGCGCAGCTCAGGCCTGCTGGAAGCGTGCCTGCAGCCAGTCTCCCAGCGCGTGAATTTCCTCCCCGCAAACCTGGTGGGCCATCGGATAGCGCTGCCATTGCAGGTTGAAACCAAGCTCTCCCAGCACCTGGGCGCTGTGCTCGGCGATCTGCACGGGAATCACCGGATCAGCATTGCCATGGGCCATGAAGATCGGCTGCGCGGTGGCACCTGCCACCAGTTGGGTGGCAGCCGCATCCACTTCCGGCAGGTAGCTGGAAAGGGCAACCAGCCCCGCCAGTGGCTCGCGGCGCTGCAGGCCGACGGACAGGGTGATGGCGCCGCCCTGCGAAAAACCGGCCAGCACGATGCGCTGCGACGGGATACCGCGGGCCTGCTCACGCGCGATCAGTTCTTCAACCTGCTGCACCGACTCGGCCACCCCCTTTGCGTCGGCGCGGCTGCGGAAATCCATGCTGACGATGTCGTACCACGCGCGCATCGGCATGCCGTTGTTGATGCTCACCGGGCGCTTGGGTGCATGCGGAAACACGAAACGGATGGCCGGCCAGGGTGCACGCACCAGCTCCGGCACGATCGGCGCGAAATCGTGGCCATCGGCACCCAGCCCGTGCAGCCAGATCACCGCCCACTCCGGCGACGCGCCGGTTTCCTGCTCCACCGTTTCCAACATCTGCATCACTCCTGAAGACAAGCAGGGATTATGCCTTCAGGGACGGACATGTTGCCCATGCGGCAGGGCGCCTGGAGGGAATCGTCGGCGTCGCGCCGGGATGCGGCCTGCAACGCCCTGCTCTTGCGGCGTGCCGCCCCTGCCGGTGCCGGGGCGGCACGCCGCCACAGCCTCTGCCGAGCATGGCTCGGCACTACCGTGCTTGCGCCACGCCGTCAGGCGGGTCGGCGCGCATCGCGGCCGCACGCAGTTCGGCGGCGCGCACCAGTACCTGCGGCGGTGCACTTTCCTCGGGGATGCACAGCAGCCGATGGCGACGCAACCAGTCACCCACCCGCCGCGATGAGGTCCAGGCCACCACCGGCACGGCCAGCGCCATGCCGATCACCACCGGTGCCATCCACGCCGCCAACGGCGGCGATACCGCATAGGCCATCGCGCCGACCACCAGGCCGAACAGGCTCAGCCCGCCGTAACTACGCAGCAGCGCCGACAACGGAATGCTGCCGTCATCGCGCTGCTGGGCGTCCCAGCCGGAGTCCTTGCCGGCCAATACTTCGGCCACGCCGCGCGACTGCACATACATCACCACCGGCGCCATCAAGGCTGCCAACACGGTTTCCAACAGCACCGACAGCAGCGCGCGGAAAGCACCGCCGCAGCCCAGCCGCTCGTTGCGCGAGCTCAGCATCGCCACATACCCCATGGCCTTGGGCGCCAGCAGCACCGCCATGGTCAGCGCGAACACCCACAGCACGCCATCCTGGTCGATGCCGCGCCAGTAATAGGCCGGCGACAGCTTCAGGTGCAGCTCTTCGGCCAGGTCGATGCCACCATGGATCAACGGGATGGCAATGCCGATCAGCATCAGCATGGCCCACATCGGCGCGGTGAAGTAATGGCCGATGCCGATCATCATGTGCACCCGGCTGATCCAGTGCAGGCCCGGCGTGGTCACCACCTTGGCGTGCTGCAGGTTGCCCTGGCACCAGCGCCGGTCGCGGATCAGCAGGTCGGTCAGGGTCGGCGGACCCTCCTCGTAGCTGCCCTGCATGTACGGCACCATGTGCGCGGCCCAGCCGCCACGCCGCATCAGCGCCGCCTCGACGAAATCGTGGCTCAGCACATGGCCGCCGAACGGCTTGCGCCCGGGCAGTTCCGGCAGGCCTGCCTGCTCGGCGAAGGCGCGCGTGCGTATCACCGCGTTGTGCCCCCAGTAATTGCTCTCCGCACCGTGCCACCAGGCCACGCCGTAGGCCATTACCGGGCCATACACCCGGCCACCGAACTGCTGCATGCGGGCAAAGGCGGTGCGGCCGTTGACCACCGCAGGCAGGGACTGGATCAAGCCGACACTGGGATGGTTTTCCATTGCCGAGGCCAGACGTACGATCACCTCACCGGTCATCAGGCTGTCGGCGTCCAGGATCAGCATCTGCGGGTAGCTGCCACCGAAACGACGCACCCAGTCGGCGATGTTGCCGGCCTTGCGCCCGATGTTGCTGGCACGGCGCCGGTAGAACAGCCGCCCGGAACCGCCCGTGGCCTGCACCAGGTGGGCAAACACCTGCTCCTCGGCGCTGCCGATGGCGTCGCGTGTGGTGTCGCTGAGCACGAAGAAATCAAAACGGTCCAACTGCCCGGTAGCGGCCACCGATTCGTAGATCGCCTGCAGGCCGGCCATCATCCGGCGCGGGTCTTCGTTGTAGGTGGGCATCAGCAGTGCGGTGCGGGTGCGCAGGGTGGGCAGTGGTGTGCCCGGCAGGATGCCCAGCTTGCGACGGCCACGCAGCAGGGCCTGCAACCCCGCCAGGCTGCTGACGAAAGACAAGGCCACCCAGGCGAACAGCAGCACGAACAGCACCAGCAGGCAGCCTTCCAGCACGTTCAAGCCCCCGCGCAACAACACCTGGGCCATCATCCAGGTGGCGCCCAAGGTCATCAGCGCGGTAGTGCCGAATACATACAGACGGCGCAGGCCGATGTTGGCCGGTGCGGTTTCCTGCCGGGGGACGTGCAGCTTGCCTGCGCGCAGGGACTGCTCGGGCATCGGCAAGGGATGCTCCGCCGGCAGGATCGCGCTACCGGCATCCAATGCGTTTCGGTCAACTGATTGATTCATCGATGGCTCCGTTGCGGTGCCAACCGGCGAGCACCGGACCACGCCCGGGGGCACGTGCCGACGTGCCACTGACTGCTTGTGTAATGCACCTGGATTCCTTGGGGGAGAACGCTGATAAGCGGGGGCAAGCTAGAAGATCCAACCTAAACCTGTGGCAAACGCGGGGGCAACGACGCTGTCGCAGGCAAACATCTCCCCCCTGTCGAGCCCTGTCCCCGACGCGCCTGCAGCCACATCGTGCGTCGCTGTTTGCAGTGCACAATTATCCATCATCGCAGATGCGGCGCGCAGCGCGACACCCGGACCGCTACCGCAGTTTGTGTCATAGCGATTGTAATGGCTGTCACCGAAAACGCTTACATGCCACTGAAAGCGCTCCGCCTGCTGCGCCCTCGGGGCTCGCAGCAAACCTTGCGCAACAACATCTTGCGCACACGCCAGGCATGAAAAAAGCCGTACCCCCGAGTGGCGGGTACGGCCCTTGCCTTCAAGCTGAACCGGTTCTGATCAGACGCGCGGTGACAGCAGGCCGATGCGCCGGAACCACATCTCCAGCGGCACCGTGACCAGCGGTGGCACTGCGGCCACCAGTGCCAGCAGCAGCGCCCACAATGGCCAGCGCAGCTTGCCCCAGGCGTAGAGCGTGACTACCACGTAGAACAGGAACGCGGCGCCGTGCAACGGCCCGAACACACGCACCCCCAGGTCGGTGATCTCCATGCCACGCTTGAGCAGCATGCCGACCAGCAGGCCGGCCCAGGTGATGCCTTCGATCAACGCCGCGGCGGCAAACAGTTTGCCTGCCGGGGACAAGGGCTTGGCAGCCATCAACACTCCATCCACAGTTCAAAAGAACGCCGATTGTACGGGGCCGCCAGCGCTGGCGCTGCCCGGCCCTTACAACCAACCGCGGCGCTTGAACCACAACAATGGCAGCACGATGCTCAGCCCTATCACCGCCAGTGCGATGGCGTAGCCAAAGTGCCAGTGCAGCTCGGGCATCGCGGCAAAGTTCATGCCCCAGATGCCGACCAGTACCGTTGGCGGGATGCCCACCACCGAAGCGACGGCCATCACCTTCATCACTTCGTTCTGGTCCATGTTGATCAGGCCCAGCACGCTGTCCAGCAGAAATTCATTGCGATCGCCGAGTTGCTGTTCGAACTCGCTGAGCGACGCCAGGTCCTTGATCACCAGCTTGATACGGCGCGGGGCGTCGGCGCCGAACCACTCGGGCGCTGCCTCGTCCAGGTAGTTCATCATCCGCAGCAGGCCATGCAACGTGTTGTGCAGGGCACCGATGCGGCGCCCCATCTGCCCGACCTCATGCAGCATCTGCTCCAGCTGGCGCGTGGCGCGGCGGCCCTTGCGGCGATTGAAGGCGGCACGGGAGAACTCGCTCATGGTGCTTTCCAGCGACTCCAGCAGGTCGGCTAGACGATCGACAATGCGCTCGATGATGCGCAGGAACAGGTCCGCCGGGCCGCTGCAGGGGCGTCGCCCCAGGTCGTGCTCCAGCCCGTCCAGCGCATCGATGGCATGCTCGCGCTGCACCACCAGTACATTGGGCGCCACCACGAACCCCAGCGGCCCCACCACGTGCTCGGCCTCGTACTGGAAGCGTGGCAGGTTCAACACCAGGGCGGCCCCTTCCATGCGTACCCGGCTGCTGAACTCGATCTCGCTGATACCAGCGCGGTCGGGGATGCGGAAACCGGCCTGCTGCGATGCCTGCGCCAGTTCGTCCGGGGTGGGTCGGCAAAGATCCACCCACACTACGTCGGGCGCGCCATCAGCAGCGGGGGCAAGGGTCCGGCATTCGAACATGGTGGACTACCGTGGAAAGCGTGGCCCCATCGTGGTCGTACCGGCGGCTTGAGTAAAGCGGCCAGCTCATTGTTGCTGCTGCGCTGCGTACCAGTCCGCGTAAGGCGTATTGCGTGCCAGGTGCCGGTTGTAGTCGGGAGCACCGTCGTGCCACCACACCGGGCCGCGTTCACCAAGACCGTGCTTGGCCGCCTCCACCGCTGCTGCAGCCAAGGCCAGCGCCGCGCGATCGCCAGCCCGACGCGCCGCCCCCATCTGCCGCCGCGCCGCCATCAGCGTCTTTACCAACCGCGCATGCTCGGCCGCCGACAAACCCGGGTTGGCGGCCCGCCACAGGCGTCCGCGCACTACCAGGTAACGGCCATCGGGGGTGAACAAGGGTGCCTGCGGCATGGTCTGCCCGGTGTCCATGGCGTGGTCCCCGAGTATCCCACCGGGCGCCTGTTGCAATGCGTGGCCGCCTTCACGCAAGCTCGCCGTTCCTCCAACCAACAGTCCGCCCATGCAAGACAACATCATCCAGATCATCCCGGCCGACGGCTGGGTAGCCGTGTTTGACGAAGCCGGTGACGAAAGCGCGCAGTCGCTGGTGTGCTTTGCGGTAGTGGAAGAAGCCGGCAAGCGCGCTGTGCGCCCGATGCTGGCCAATGGCAAGCAGATCAGCTTTGCCGACACCCTGCCCAACTTCGCCCGCGTTGAAGAAGCCGACGCCTTCGAGGAAGACGAAGACGAAGAGGACGAAGAAGAGGACGAGGAAGAAGAGGACGAAGAAGAGGCCTGAGCCTCGATGCCTGCACGTGTGGCCGGCGCAACGCCGGCTGCACGCCCCCGTTGTCGGCGTGACCGTGTCACCCCCTGGTCATCGTCGCCTGCAAGGCTGCGCAGTTGACCTGCCATGACCTTGCCCGATGACCCATCGCCCTGTCCTGCTTGCCGTGCTGCTCACCGTCTGCGGCACCACCCTCGCTCAGCCCCCCGCATCGCCCACTGCCGCCCCGCCCGGCCTGCCCTTGCAACACACCGCCGGTCCGTGGAATGCCGGCCATGTGCAGGGCATCGCGGTGGACCAGCGCAACGGCTACCTCTATTACTCCTTCACCAATCTGCTGGCCAAGTACGACTTCAACGGCGCGCTGGTAGGCACGCTGGTGGGATGGAATGGACATCTGGGCGACCTGGATTTCAATCCGGACGACGGCAAGGTCTATGGCTCGCTGGAGTACAAGAACGACCAGGCGTTCTACATCGCGATGATCGATGTGCAGCGCATCGATCGCATCGGCGTCAACGCGGCCGACAACGACATCGTGCGCACTGTCTACCTCCCCGAGGTGGTCAATGACTACACCGCCGACATCAACGGCGATGGTCGCTTTGATGGCGACGACGGCCGCTACCGTGGCAACGAGGCAGACTCGCCCGATCACCGTTACGGCTGTTCCGGCATTGATGGTGCTTCCTTCGGCCCCCGCTTCGGTCGCACCGATGGCACATCACTGCTGACCATCGCCTACGGCATCTATGGCAACACCGGGCGCAGCGACAACGACCACCAGGTGCTGCTGCAGTATGACGTCAGCCAATGGCAGGCGCTGGCCAGGCCACTGCTGGAAGCGCAACCACATCACAGCGGCCCGGCCGAGGTGGATGGCAAGTACTTCGTGTACACCGGCAATACCAGCTACGGCGTGCAGAACCTGAGCTATGACCCTGCCGGCAAGCGCTGGCTGATGGGGGTCTACCAAGGCAGAAAGCCCGGCTTTCCCAACTACCTGATGTTTGCGGTGGACGCGCAGGCAGCACCGGTGCGCGGCGATCTGAGGGGCGTCGCCGCTGCCGATGCGCACGCATGGGAGCAGGGGCTGTTGCTGCCCTTGGCCGACGCCGGGCTGGTCGACAAGGCCACCGGTATCCGCGGCTGGCAACAGAAGGCCGACGTCGGTCTGCAGGCCTTGGGTGGTGGCCTGTTCTATCTGGTCGACAACTACAGGGAAGGTCCACAGCAGGCAGCGAAGCTACGCCTTGTTCGATGGAACGACGATGCTCGGCAGCCATTCGTGGATGTGACATCGCACTGATTGCGATGCTGCCATCACCGGTGATGGCCCGATGCGGTGCGGCAAGGCCCGGTGGCAGGTCGATGCTGTTCGAGAACCTGGAAAAAGCACTTTCATACGCGACGTTATCCACGGGAAAAACGTAAAGGTTCTGTAATTGTCCGGACGTAAGGTGGCGCCGCTCGCTCGGCTTGATGCCAGCTCTCTGCGGCTTCCCCCTACTCTCCGGAACAGATCCATGTACGAAGTGAAGAAGTCGGCGCTGGTCAGCGCCATCGTGGTGGCACTTTGCCTGTCACCTGACGTCCTGGCGCAGCAGACCACTGCAGCCACCAACCAGAACATCGGCAGCGGCACGCTGCGCGGACGCGTGCTCAACACCAGCAACGGCGAATACCTGCGCAATGCCGAAGTGCGCGTGGAAGGCAGCCGCAACGTCAGCTACACGCAGGAAGGTGGCCACTTCCAGCTGACGGGCCTGCCGGCCGGCACGGTCACCTTGCTGGTCAAGTACACCGGCCTTGAAGAGCAGCACATCACCGCAACCGTGGAAGCCGGCAAGGCCACCACGGTCGAGGTTGCCTTGAAGGCAGCGTCGTATGCGGGCAGCGGTGCCACCGACCTGGATGCGATCAAGGTCACCGCCTCGCGCGATGGCCAGGCCAGCGCGATCATGGAGCGGCGCGCGGCAATGAACGCCAAGAACGTGGTCGCGGCCGACAACTACGGCGCGCTGACCATGGGTGACGTCGGCGAGTTCATGAAATCGATGCCCGGCCTGTCGCTGGACTACACCGAAGTGGATGCCACCGCGGTGCGTATCGGTGGCCTGGACCCGAAGTACTCCACCTTCACCACCGACGGTGCGCGCATGGCCACCGCCACTTCCAACAACAACTCCGGCCGGCAGAACTCGTTCGAGCAGATGTCGATCACCGGCATCGAGTCGATCGAGCTCAACAACACCCTGACCGCAGCGATGGACGCCGATTCGCCGGGCGGCAACATCAACCTGCGCAGCAAGTATGCGTTCCAGCGCACCAAGCGTGACATCGTGTTCCAGCTGGGCGCGGTTGGCACCTCCGATTCCAACTGGTCGGGCAAGTACTTCCCTGACGACCGCAAGCACGACACGATCTATCCGTCCGGCCAGTTCGGCTTCGGCGATGTGTTCATGGACGGCCGCTTTGGTGTGGAGTTCAACGCCAGCTACAACGCCAACTACGTGCAGCAGGACCGCATCCAGACCGACTACGCCTACAAGCCCGACGGCAGCGCGATGCCGTACCGGGTGATGTGGCGCCCCGGCCCGAAGATGACCAGCCGTACCGCGGCCAACCTCAGCCTGGACTACCAGATCACCGACGAATTGGTGGCCTCGTTGCGCAGTACCTATTCGATGTATGACGTGGAGTACTTCAACCAGTACACCTACCTGATCTTCGGTACCACGTCCAAGTCCGAAGCCGCGCCGGGCTCCACGCCCAACCACATCGTGGTCGATCCCAACGGCACCAACACCCGCCTGCACACCCAGTACTCGCACCGCTACGCGGGCACCCCCGCCTATCTGATCGCGCCCAAGCTCGAGTACAAGGGCGAAGACTGGGAGGCTGTGCTGCGCGGCAGCTACTCCTCGGCCGAGTTCAACTTCCGCGACAACAGCAAGGGCTTCTTCCAGCGCACCGACAGCTGGCTGACCGACATCGGCTTCACCCTGGATCGCCCCTCGGAGAGCTCGCACGAGTGGAACCTGGCGCAGACCGGTGGCCGTCCCTGGAACGACCCGGCCAACTTCAACCGTGACGCCGAGATCGGCTACAACGTGCGCACCGCCGAATCGGATGCGCTCAATGACCAGTACGGCGTCAACCTGGACCTGAAGCGTCACCTCGACTTCAACGACACGCCGGTCACCCTGATGGGCGGCATGGGGACACGCCGCAACGACTGGCGCACCAACGAGGGCGCGTACAAGCAGTACAAGTACGTCGGCCCCAATGGCAGCCAGACCGACCCGGGGGCCAGCGTGCCGTGGACCGGCAACTATGACTTCGAGATCATCGGCACCGGCGCTGGCAACATGAACCAGCAGGGCTGGCGCGCGGACAGCAACTACGCCATGTACCAGATCTTCAAGGACCACCCGGAATACTTTGTCCCCGACGTGGTCGGCAACCTGAAGCGCCAGCTGGACAACAACAAGCGCATCCAGGAAGAAGTGGATGCCGCCTACATCGAGGCCGAAACCCGTCTGGGCGATGCCCGCTTCGACCTGGGCCTGCGCTACGAGAAGACCCGTACCGCCGCACGCGTGGCCGATGTGCGGCCGCTGAGCGAGGTCAAGGCCGCCGGGTTCGATCCCAGTACCGTCGAAGGCCTGATGTACCAGTACAACGGCGGCCGCTACAGCACCCGCAAGGGCGAGTACGACGACTTCTTTCTCAGCGGCGGCGTCAAGTACGATTTCACCGACAAGCTGGTCGGGCAGCTGTCCTTCAGCCAGTCCATCCTGCGCCCGGACTACGGCAACCTCGGTGGCGTGGTGTCGGTCAACGACGACACCATGATCGTCACCGTACCCAATGCCCAGCTCAAGCCGGAGCACTCGACCAAGTACTACGCCAGCCTGCAGTACTACCTGGAGCCGTCGGGCATGCTGGGCCTGTCCTACTACAAGCTGGACATGCAGGACATGCAGGTAACCGGCATCACCGTCAATCCGGAGGACGTCGGCTTCAACCCGGGCGATTACGAAGGCTATACCTTCCGCAGCGCGCAGAATGCACCGGGCACCAGCACCAACGAGGGCGTGGTGCTGGAGTACAACCAGCAGCTGACCTTCCTGCCTGGCGCCTGGAAGGGCCTGAGCCTGTATGGCTCACTGACCCAGGTGCACCCGGACGGCCCGCGCCAGAACATTCCCAAGCAGGCCGCCAACTGGGGCATCCGTTACAACTACGGTCGCTTCGACTTCCAGATCAACGGCAACTACCAGTCCGAGCACCGCGTCAGCGCCTTGAGCAACACACCAACGACCGCCAACAACGGCATTCTCTACCGTGACGCGCGCGAGCTGTGGAACATCAGCGCCAGCTACAAGCTCACCGACAACATCGATGTGATGCTGGCCGGCCGCAACATCTTCAACGAGCCTGAAGTCATCTATTCCAACATCCCCAGCCGCGTGCAGATGTACACGATCTACGGCTCGATGTGGAACTTCGGTATCCGCGGTCGTTTCTGAGGCCAACACCAGCACCCGGCAACACCGGGCCGGGAACAACTCCAACGCCCCTCTCCCGCCCACGGCGTGAGAGGGGCCGCCGGCGAGCTGCCATCGCCTGCCCTTGTGCCGGCGCAAGGGTGCCAACGCGGACGGAAGGCCGGTGCAGGTGCCGGCTCCACCGGCAATCCCTCCATCGCCTCTTCCCCCAGGAGCCGCAATGACCATCAACATCGATCGCCGCCGCCTGCTTATCGGCGCCAGCCTTGGCCTGGGTGCACTACTGCTGCCCGTCGGCCGTGCTTTCGCTGCCCAGATGCAGGCGGCCAAAGGCTTCACCCACAACGTCGCCAGCGGCGAACCGGGCCCGGATTCCCTGTTGCTGTGGACACGCTACGTGCCCACCGACAACCTCGATGAAATCACCCTGCAGGTGGAACTTGCCAGTGACCGGGCATTCGCCAGCGTGGTCGCTGGTGCCAGCGTGCGCACCGGTGCCTACCGCGACTGGACCGCAAAGCTGACCTTGGCGGGCCTGCAACCCGGCCAGACCTATTGGTACCGGTTCATCGCCCCGGATGGCAGCCATTCGCCGGTTGGCCGCAGCCGTACCCTGCCGGTGGGCGATGTCGCAGGCTTCAAACTTGGGCTGTTCTCCTGCGCCAATCTACCCATGGGCTGGTTCAACGCTTACGCGCATGCCGCGCAGCGCGAGGACATGGACCTGTGGTTGCATGTGGGTGACTACCTCTACGAATACGGCATCGCCGCATACAAGACACAGGACCGTATCGCCGAGCGTGAGGTACTGCCTGCGCACGACCACGAAATGATCTCGCTGCTCGACTACCGCCTGCGCTTTGCCTGTTATCGCGCTGACCCTGACCTGCAGGCGCTGCACCAGAACGTGGCGATGGTCGCGCTATGGGACGACCATGAAAGCGCCAATGACAGCTGGGAGGGGGGCGCGCAGAATCACCAGCCCGCAACCGAAGGAGACTGGACCGCACGCAAGGCCGCGGCAATGCAGGCCTATCGCGAGTGGATGCCGGTGTCGGAGGAACCGTGGAAAGCCTATCGCATCGGCAACCTCGGCACCTTGTACCGCACCGAGTCGCGGCTGATCGGGCGTACTCAGCCGGCGGATATCGGCAGCGCCTACCTGGCCGGCACTGACGCCGCATTGGAAACCTTCCGCGATGGTCCCTGGCAGGACCCTTCCGCCACCATGCTCGGGCTTGAGCAGGAAACCTGGCTGTACCAGGCCATGGCCGACAATGCCCGCCACAGCCAGTGGCAACTGGTTGGCATGGGCACCATCCTTGGCCGCACGCTGATGCCGCCCCAGACGCTGGGCATGTTGCGCAGTGACGCCAGCGAACGCACCGCGCAGGCATTCCGCAACAACATACGCGGCACCCGCCTGGGCCTGCCGATGTGGATGGACCGCTGGGACGGTTACCCGGCCGCCCGCGCGCGTTTGCTGCGCGCCGCGCAGCAGGCCGACGCCGAACTGGTGATGCTGTCCGGTGACAGCCACAACGCCTGGGCGTATTCGTTGCAGCAGGACGGCCAGGCCGCCGGCGTGGAGTTCGCGGTGCAGGGCGTCACCTCCGGCGGCATCGAAGGCAGCCTGGGTGCAGCACCGGCCGATGTCGCACGTGCCTTCATGGCCACCAACCCCGAGCTGAGCTGGTGTGATACCTCGCGCCGCGGCTATGCCCTGCTAGACATCACTCCACAGCGCATCAATGGCGAGTGGATCTTCGTTCGGGACATCAAGGCACGCGGCACCGCAACCGACGGCAGCCATCGCATGCAGGTGGAGCGAGGCCGGCGGGCGTTCACCGCACCCGGCTGAACCCGCCTTCGACCGCACTCACAGTTGTCGAGGCGATGTCTGTTTTTTGTTCACCTGCGCTGTATTACATTTCGCGCCATATCGCCGCACGACGCGGCCCGATCCGGAGGAAGGAATGAGATCCGTACGTTTGCTGAGCATCGCAATGACCGCAGCGACGGTATTGGCCGTTGCCCCGGTCTGGGCCGATCCGCCGCATCATGCCCGCGGCAACGGGCCACCGTCGCATGCCGGTGGCCCGCACCACCGCGACGCAACCCCGCCCGGCTGGCAGAAGAAGGCCTGGCGGCGGGGTGAACGCCTGCGCTGGGACGAAGTGGACCGCCGCTACTGGGTGGATGATTACACGCACTACCAACTGCACAACCCGGGTCGTGGCGAACGCTGGGTACGCCAATCCGACACCGATTACCTGCTGGTGGAGATTGCCACCGGGCTGATCATCGACGCCCTGCATCGCTGATACCACACGGCTGCCCCGCCTGTCGGCATCTGCATGGGTGGGCAGGGCGGCGATTTATCAGTGTTTCGTGTGCGTGGCCCTGCCAGAACCTGAGCGCTTGCCACCACCGTCCTGCTTGTTGACCGTTGCCCAGGCAATGCGCTCGGCATCTTCCTTCGAGCGCCCTTCCTTGCGCTCGCTCTGTTCGATATGCGCTGCCTGGCGCTTCTGCTTGTCCGTGTAGGCATTCTTGTCGCCGCGTGGCATGAGACATCTCCTGTACTTGGTTTGCAGTACAACGCTAAGCCCGCAATGGTAATCAGCGCGTGCAGATTCCATTGCCGGCCTTGTCGCCCTGCCTGAACCTGCGCTGTGCACTTCAGCGGCGGTTGCATTGGTTGAATACGCGGTTTCCCGCCCCCGCTAACACCCTGCGCGCATGCCCCTAACAAGCAGGCGCGCATCATCAGCGTGAGCCTGCAGTTGGCTCGTTGCACATCCACGGAGCATTGCGATGAAACGCCTGCACCTGAGGACGCTGTGGTTGGCAGTTGCGGTAGTCCCCGCCTGTAGTCCGGTCGGGGTGGCCACCGCAACACCTCCCACATCAAACCTGCCGCCTGCCAGCAACGCCGCTGCCAGCGATCAACCGGGCAGCGATGGCTGGATCAATACAACCATAAGACAGAAGCTGAGCGCCGTCGCCAACCCCGCCAACGCGGGCATCCGGGTGGAAACACGCGGCGGCATGGTCAAGCTCAGCGGGCATGTCCCCCAGCAAGCCGACGCGGACCGCGCCGTTATGCTGGCGCGTGCAGTGGACGGTGTGATCAGCGTCGACGACAGCAGCCTGGTGATCGGCGCCGCGGACCACCAGGGGCCGCTGGACGATAGCTTCAATTGAGCGCGGTAGGTGCCTCGTAAGGCAGGCGGCGCAATCCCAAAGCGGCCAGCGCATCCCCGGCGGCATCCAGCACCGGCTGTTCCGCATCCAGCACCACCAGCACCCTGCCTGCCTGGATCTCGTCATCGAACTGCTGGCGCACCGGGTCTGGAACAGTTGCACCCAGCAGTGCCGAAGACAGGCTGCCAACCATTGCACCGACCAGGCCTATGGCCGCCGCCCCTGCCAGCGTGACACCCAATGGCGGGATGGCCACCGCCGCCAGGCCCGCCAACAAACCCGTCGCCGCGCCTATGCCGGCACCGCGGCCGGTGGCGGCAACCAGATCGGTATCGGCGAGCTTGCGATCATCGGCAATGGCGCGCTTCTCGATCTCGGCGCCCGCCACCAACAGAATGTCATCATCGTGCACCCCCGCAAACCGCGCCGCCTGCACCGCCTGCTCGGCCAACTTCAAGCCCTCGCACGCATGGACATGACGTAATTTCATGGTGCTCCTCCTGCCTTTGGACAGTGCTGTTGCTTCGCTTGGGCCCTGTATTGCGTCCACAGGTAACAGGCCGCTGCGGCCTGCAGCGGCCCGGTGGTGTTACCGGCAGTATCAATGCTTGCTGCCGCGGTCACGCCGTTCCTGCTCGCGCTGATCCAGCATCTTCTGGTCGTGCATGTCTTTCTGATGGCTGGGCTCGCCGCGCGACGCCTGCCGTGATGGATTCGCATTACGCGCCTGCTCGGCAGCATTGCCTTGCGGCCGCGCCTGCTCACCCTTGTGCATGCTGTTCTGCGTTTGTTTGCTGATCATTGCAACCTCCACATGCGGCAACGCGCCGCAGGCTCAGGCTGCACCCCTGCGGGTTAGCGCGACGTGGCTGTTCCGTAGTGGGATTGCCACAAAGCTGAGCAGGCTGCCAACGCAGCCGCTGGCCCCCGCATCAGGTCTGGCGGCGTAGCAATGACGCAAGCCAGGGCCTGTTCAACCTGCCTGCACTCAACCGCCGACGGCAGGGCCCTGCGCCGCGGGAATACGCTGCTGATCGATCTCCGCCGGATTGCGTTGCGCCTGCGCTGCCTGTGCAGCGTTCTGGGCAAACTGCGAACTCTGCGCATAGGCGGCGGTCAAGGCCTGGATCTGCGCAAAGTCCCCCCGTTCAAGCGCCGCCGTGTAGTCATTGATGAACTGGCCCGCCACCGAGCTGGAAGACGGTGCCAGACCCGCCTGATCCGTGGACTGGCCAGCTTGCGCGGGGGGCGCAACGCTGGGCCCGGCAGCATCCGGCGTGGCCTGGCGCATTTCCTCGCCGGTGGTCATGCTGGTCAGCACCATCTGCCCGTTCTCATCGCTGGCGTAGCTCGCAATCGGGCTGTTCGCGTTGTAGGTATTGGTTGCCGGGTCCGGCATCAATTCCAGTGAATAGCTGCGCTGGCCCAGGCCGTCGCGTGCATGATCGCGTTGTACCGCGGCCACCGCCGCGTCCAGTTCCGCTTCGGTACGTGGCACGCCGGCTGTTTTGTAGAGGTCGGCAATCAAGCCACGCATGCTGTCCTGCTCGGGCTGCGGATGCTCGCGCGCATACTGTGCGATGGCCTGCATGTCGGCCACACCGGCCTGTTGGCTCTGGTAGACCGCGTCCAGCTCGGCGCGCAGGTTACCCGTCGCGTTGCTGTCGTAGAGCCAGCCGTCGTGGGTCCACTCCCCGTCCGCGCTACGGGTATAGGTATCGCCATCGGAAGCGCGCAGCGTGTTGGCACTGGCGGCCGCCTGCTGGATCGCCTCCGGCACCGGTCCATCGCGGTGCCAACCAAACTGGTCGTAGGCCACCTGGTAGCGCGCAGCCACCGCCGCGGGTGAATTGGCGGCGTTCTGCGCCACGATCAGGTCCGAGGCGCGCTGCAGTTCGTCCGCTTTCTGCGCTGTCACCGGTGTGGTCCACTCGTGCTTCATGCCATGCTCCAGCGGCATGGAATGCAGCGCGGACCAGGTGCCGGCCTGCGCGTCATGCACGTAGGCATCAACGTCGGCCTCCTTGCTTGGCAGCCGATACGGGTTCTGGCTGTCGGCCGGGTTGGCCAGGCCCAGCGCATAGGACGCGTTGGCCGATTGATAGTTCAACTGCCGCGCCAGGTTCCCCGATGCCACGTAGCGCGTCTCCCGGAAGACAGCATCACCATCGCTGTCCAGGCGTGGGCTGACGGCCACCTCGGCCCCGGCCGTGGACGCCTGCGGCACCGGCGCCAGCTTGATCTGCTCGGTGGCGGCCGACCGCAGCCACCTGCCCTGCGGGTCGTCGGGGTCACGCGCCCATTCCACCCCGTTGCCATCGGTCTGCTTGAACACCTTGTCGTTGTCGCGCGCCTGTGCCCAGCGCTCGCCAAAATAGGCGCCGACAATGCCGCCGCCGATGCCGGTGATGATTGCCCCCGGCCCTGTCTCCGAGCCCACCAGCAAGCCGTAGCCAAAACCGGCAGCCACACCGCCAGCAATGCCGCCCACGTTGCGACCGACAAAATGGGTGGCGGTGGACTCGGCGCCCAGGTCATTACCCTGCCCGCGCAGCTCGATCACCTTGTGCCCGCTGCTGGCGAAGTCATAGGCCATCAGCGCGATGCCAGCCGCGCCGGCCCCCTTGAGCATCATCCGTCCACTGGGGCTCAGGCCCCGTGCCAGCATCGCATCCGGTGCGGCCTCCGCCGCGGCTTTGGTTCCGGTCAGTTGCGGCGGTTCCACCGCCGGTGGCCCGCGCGGCGCACCGGGCTCGCCGGCCGTACGCGGCGACGTCCCGGGTGACTCCACCAACAGGCCGGGGGCCAGCCCGCCGCGGGCTGCGCCCCACGCGGAGCGGGCAGCCGCCATCTCATCGAAGCTGAGCGCCTTGAATGCGTCCACCGGTTGGTTGAACAAGGTCCTGCCAACCGCGTCGTAGCCGTCGATCAGCGACAGGTTGGCGCGCACCTGCTGCACGCTGATGGTCTTTCCGCTGTTGCTGCTTGCGGCCTGGGCGATGCTTCGCTCCAGCTGCTGGAACTCGGCAGCGGACTGACTGGCAAAGGCCAACGGGTCATTGCCAAAGGCGCGTACCGGGTAACCGTTGATTACCGCATCCGGGTGCTTGAGCGCGGTGCTCAGCTCGAAGTTGCTGAAGCCACGCCCCGGCGGTGCATTCTCGACGAATGCCACGATCGGACGGCGGGCAGCAATCGCATTCTCGAAGTATTCCGGGCTACCCGCATTCCACATCATGTCCTGCAGCGCGCCGGCGTAGTTCGCTGCGCGCGGCTCGTAGCCATGAAGTTCCATGAAATGCTGGAACTTGCCTTCCACCACCCTGAACTCGGTTCGCGCTGCAGACTCCGTGCCCAGCTCGTTGATGAAGCGGCCCCAAAGCGTATCACCAATGATGCCGGCCTTCTTGCCGGTATCGCCTATATATGTCTCCGCATTCTGGAAGTTCGACACGCCCTTGCCGTCTACCCCGGAGAAACCGACGTAGTCCATGTTGGCAGGCAGCCTTGGCGGGTTCGCCCGCATCTGCCGGGCAAGGTAGTCCGCATAGCTGGACGTTCCATCCGGACCCGACCCGGGTGATTTCAGGTAGCTGATGACCTGGTCTATCTGCGCCGGTGTCAGCGGCTTGCCATCGGCGGCATTGGTTGCCGCCGACAATGTTGTGCGCGCGTAGTCGTCAAAGACGAAGTCGGTCATGCGCCCTCCTCGCCGCTTCCGCGCGCGGGGATGCGGACCTGCGCAAGCACCAGATCACCCGCGCCCTGCAGGTCAATGTCCGGGCTTGCCGACGCTGCCGCACCGGCTGGCACCGCGATGCCACGCTCCATCAGCAGCGCTGTCCGTGTGATAGCCATGTAACGCAGGTCGTACGCAACACGGGAGCGGTTTTCGAAAACCGATACCAAGCCTTTGGCCAGGCCTCGCAGGAACTCGAAGTCGGACTCGTCGCTATTGAGCGTCTGCTTCAACTCCAGCACCGCATCCAGCACCCAGTCCCGGCCAAGATCCAGCGTGAAAACACGCTCACGACGGCCCGCCGAGAGCACCTGCAGGTCAGCACCAAAACACCCGAGACCGGCTATGCGCGCCTCACCACGGTAGATCGCATAGCGATACTCGTTGTGGCTTGGGTCTTCCGGCGGCGAAGCGGGCACCATCTGCGGCTGCGGTATCCACAAGCCGTTGCTGTTGTCGACTGCCGAATCCAGGTGGGGCTCAAAGCTCAAGGGCATTGCCGGGGTCTCGCAGATGATTGTTTACAGGTTGGGAGAAGCTGCCGCACGTTTCGCCGGTTGAAGATGCTGTAGCGTCAAGGCGCTGGGAAGTGACTTCATGGCGTCCGAAGTTAAGTGGCACGCTGGATACCCGTGTTGTGCGCAGGCAAGCGCACAACTGTGCAGGGTGGCTGCCATCCCTATCCAGTCACCTGCGTCAAAACATCCCTGCGTGGGTGCCCCGGCCAGCCGAAGCCAGCCGGGCCCCACGCCACACACCTGCCTTGTACCGGCCAACCCGGCCACAGCCGGTGGTGACATGCAAGCCAGGTGATTGCCTCAATGCTTGAACGGACTGTATTCCGGCCTGCCGCCACCGCTCCAGCGACCAGAATCTTCGGCCTGCGGGCAGATGGTCAGGTATTCCTGGAAGGACTTGGTGTCGTCCTGCGTCCAGCTCTTGCCGTACGGATTGATCGGCTTGCAGTAGGGCATGAACATGAACTGCCCGGTGTAGTTGGGCATGGGCTTCCAGCAAGGTGCCCTGACATCCTGCCCCTTCGTGCAGAACAGGAACGGGTCACCGGCACGGTAGCTGAGGCCGTTGCCGGACTGCGCTGCCGCGCCGAAGCTGAGCAGCATCAAGGCGATCGAGCCGATCTTGAACATGGTCTTCATGGGATTCCCTCTTCAGCGCATCGCGCCGCTTCCATCTGCTGCGGTGGTGGTCAAGTGAAGCGCCGACAATGCGGCCGTTGCGCCTTGCCGATGCATCCATGCACCGGCAAGGCCGTTCCAATCCCCGCCAGCAGTGGGCCGGCAGGGGTCAACTCAACGCTGCGGATCGTTGCTGGTCTTGGCCGGGTCCTGGCTGGCCTGCTGCGCCTGCTGCACTTGCTGGCCCTGCTGCACCTGCTTGTCCCATTGGTTCTTGAGCGAGGAAGCGTAATCCTCGATCGTCTTCTGGATGCCGGCCACGTCCGCGTTGCGCGCAGCGTTCAACATCCGGTCGACGAAGGACGACTGGCCCTCACCACCCTGCTGCGGGCCATGCGTGGAGGCGGCCCCTGCGCGCAGCTGCTGGTTCATCGCCTCCCGCGACTCCCTGCCAAATGCACCATCCACACCGATGCCGCGATCCTGCTGGAAGCTGCGCAGGGCGTGTTCGGTCTGCGGGCCAAACATGCCACTGCGGGTTTCCAGCGGCTTGCCGTCAGCGCCCTTGTAGCCCAGTTGATTGAGCTGCTCCTGCAAGGCCTTCACCTCGCTGCCAGTGGCGCCGGATCGCAGCACGCCATTGCTTGCTGGCGCAGCACGTGAGGCTTCGCCATTGCCCCGCTCTGCGGCACGCAGCTCCGGCAATGGATCAATCTTGCGACCGTCACGCCACAACTCGAAGTGCAGGTGGGTGTCACCCTTGGCCGGTGTATTGCCGGTGCGCCCCATCGTTCCGATCTGCTCACCGGCCTCCACGCGTGCACCATCGCGCACCGAGAACCGATCCAGGTGGAAGTACTTGGTGACCGAGCCGTCATCGTGGGTGATGCGCACCGTATTGCCTGCCGCCCCGTTGTTCGGCGATACCGTTACCTTGCCGCCGGCGAAAGCAACGATGGGATCACCCACATTACCCTGGATATCGATACCACCATGGGTGCGGCCACCACTGCGTGCGGTACCGAACTCCCCGTGGCCCTCACGCGGCTTGTCGGCACGGTTGATCTGGTCGTTGCCAGGCGTCGGCCAGGCCGTACCACCGTTGCCGCGGGCCTGCGGCTCGGCCGGCTGGTTGCGCTCGCCAGCCGGACGCGCCTGCTGGGCGGTGATGGCTTCGCGGGTACGCTCGTCGGCCTTGCCACTGGGCTCCAGACCGTTGGCCTGCTGGAAGCTCCTGACCGCCTCGGCCGTGCGTTGGCCATAGATGGCACTGTTGGTTTCCAGTGTGCCACCCTGGGCATCGCGGAAGCCCAACTGGTTCAGCGACTCCTGCAGGGCGCGCACGTCATTGCCACGCTCACCGCGCTGCAGCACGCCATCGGCCAGCGGATCACGCTGCCCCGGCAACGCCGCACTTGCGGTGATGCCACGGTCCGGGATCGAGATGGCGGAATACTTGCCGTTCCAGTACTGGGTGAACGAGGTCGCCAGATCGCGGTCATTCATGCCGCGCACCGTGTTGTACGGCTGACCGGTCACCTGCTCGAAATCGCGCGAGCTGATGTTGCCCAGGATGTTGCGGCGGGTGCTGTCCAGCGAAAAATTGCCGGTGGCGATCGCACTCTGGATGGACGCATAGCCTGCAGCACCCTGCTGGTGCGCCAGGTACATGTCCAGGCCATTGGGGTTCTCGGCACCGGACAGGTAAGGCCGACCACTGTGTTCGTGGCGCGACATGATGTCGGTGCGGTTGCGCCCATACAGCGTGGCTGCTGCTTCGGTGTTGGCCGCCGGGTCGAACTCGCGGCCGGTCAGTCCATAGGCCTTGGCGGTGCCGGGAACGAACTGGAACAAGCCCTTCGCGTGGCTGTCCTCGTTGTAGGCATTGGCGTTGAACTTGCCGCCGGTTTCAATATAGGCAAAACGCAGGAAGTCCTCGCGCGGGATGTTGCTGCGCTCAGCCTGGCGTTCGATGATGTCGAGTACAGCGCTTCTGTCGTGTGGATTGGCCATCGTTGGCTCCTCAGGTGAAGTGCGGCCGCGGCGGGCCGCAGGACGTCAACCGGACTCAATCCTTGAGTCATTTACAGAGCGGTCAACTCGAAAGGGATGTCAGGGCTGGTAGCGCCCTTCCTTCGTGTCGAAGGCATAGGTTACCGCATCTTCGGCGCCAAGATCGCGCGTTTTATCGGGGCCTGAAATTTCCTTGCCTGCCAGCGCGATCTTCACATTGGGTAGACCTGCCTGACCAGGCGCTTCGAAGGACAAGGTACCGGTGCTGACAGCACACGGCATGATCTTGTTGTCATCGCAGGCCGCCGTGTTGTCGCTGCCCGCCACCACCGAGCCCAGGTAACCCCAGCTGCGGAAGGACAGGTCATCGACGTTGTCCGGGTCGAACAGGAACAAGGCATACAGGGATTGCGCCACACCATTGTCGAAGCTGCGGGTGGGCAGTGCCAGCAGCAGGCGACCGTCAGCGATTTCCTGCGACAGCGGCTTGCGGGTTTCATCGATCGCATCGGGCTGGTCGTTGTGACCAAACTCGCCGACATAGCCGTCGGTATCCACCTGCGACCAGATCGGCTTGCCTGCCTCCTCCGCCTTCACGAAGGTGGCCTGGGCAATGGCCACGTGGCCGGGCTCCATCATGCCGCCATCGGACTCGGCGCTGTCGTCACCCTCGGTGCTGGTGGCAAAGCCGGTGAAGTACTGGCGTCCCTTCAGCGTGAACGGGTAGCCATACCAGTAGCTCACCATCGCCCCGCTATCAATCTTGTAGCTGACGGCGCCGTCGCCGTCGCGTTGATAGATGACGTAAAGAACGCTGTCGGGGGATGGCGCTTTGAGATCGGTCATGCCTGGGTCCTTTGTCTGATCCGCAGCAGCCGGGACGCCCCCGGCCGCCGCAGCCTGTGCTGCCTCGGTATTGCCTTGTTGACTGCAACCCGCCAATGCCAATGCCAGCAGTACAGCCATCGTCGTCGTTGAATGTTTCATGCAAACTCCTCAAGGCATCGTGAAAACAAATGGCGACAGCGCCAACTGCGGGTCATCCGTAACGCGCCATGTCCTGCTGCTGTGCCTCATGCTGGCGTGCACCTTGCTGCGCCGCTGCTTCACGTTGTGTCAGTACCTGGGCATGCTGGTCGGCGCGCGCCTGCCATTCCTGGCCGGCCTGCGACGCCTGCAGGGCTTCCGTGGCCGCGCGCATGCCATCCGGGCTGCCGCTGCGGGCGGCTTCCAGCAAACGCGCCACGTGGGCCTGTTGCGGGTCTGCTGCCGCGCCACGCGCGTCCAGCATGGCCGCCTTGTCTTCGTTCCCCTTGCCTGGTGCGTCCTGGAACTGGTTGTTGCGCCCTTCGCGCAGCAGTTCCTCGCGTGCCGCCGGCGCGCCTGCCGGATCACGGTCACTGAAGTAATCGACACCGTCGCGTATCCAGCCCACCGGACCGCGCGCACCAATGGTGACCGCGCGCCGCAGCGACTGCACATCACCGCGGTAGTTGTCGATCATCGGCGCGTTGTCCGTGGCGCGCTGCAGCGCCGCTGGATCCTGCAACACAGAAACGTCCGGCTTCCCCTTGCCATCCAGGGGCAGGAAGTTGTGCATGCTGTGCGACCCCATCGAGCGCCCTGCAGCGACAACTGCCAGATCCGGCGTGATCGCGTCCACGAAGCGGTTGTTGAAATAACCCGATTGGTTGAGGACCGACATTTCCTTCTCGGTGGCATAGACACGCACGTCGCCATACTGGGGACTGGCCGCGCTCACCGCATCGTTGGCCATCACATGGTTCAACACCTTGCCGTTCGGGCCAGGCGGGATCTTCAGATCCAGGCTGGCCGCGCCATAGGCGTTGAAGGTTTCGCCACGCAGGTCGAAATGGTGGGCCGACACCTGCGCCAGCGTGCCACCCAGCGAATGCCCGGTAACCGTGACCTGGGGCGCCTCCATGCCAGGCCGTTCACCAATGGTCTTTGAATATTCGAGCGCGCGCCGGGTCAGGGCGATGGCATCTTCGGCCTGCGGGTTGGTGCGCCGGGTGACCATGGAGCCATCGGCGATCACCGCATCCTTCCAGATCTGCTCGGTGCCGCGGTGGGCAACCACGATCTCACCATCACTCAGGCGTTGGTAGATCGTGCCCTGGTAGCCGTTGTCCGGGTTGCTGGCGTGCTCAAGGATCTTGTAATTGCCGCTGGGGGTTCGCTCTTCCTGCGAAGGATCGGCAGGCCCCAATCGGTAATCATCCGAGTAGGAGTCGTTGGCCAGTTCGGCGTAGTCCTGGGAGGTCAGCTTGCTCATGAGGCGATCTCCTTCGCACTGAGCGTGATGCTGAAGAACTCATCGCGCTTGTCGGCAGGTACCTTGTCCAGGCTGGCATCACCCAGATCGCGGAACGCGTCCATCTTCGCGCGCGGGTAGTAGCCGGACCAGAAGTAGCGGGTTTCCTGCCCACCCGCAATCACCTTCTCTGCCGGCAGGCCAAAGATGAAACGCGTATTTGCCTCATCACCCGTCGCCTTCAATACCAGGCGCGCCTCGGCCAGGGCCCAATGGCACACCGCACGGCCGAAGTAATCCTCGTCGACGATTTGATCCAGATAGACGATGCCGGTGTACTCGGCGTCCGAGACCTTCTTCAGCGTGATCGGCTCATTGCTGGTGATGCGCGGAATGGCGCCGGCTACCGGATCGATGTTGCCGCACTCACCGGGGTTCTGGACATCGAACTGCGCCGCTGCGTTGATGAGCTCAAAGCCGCCAGGAGCATTGGCAAGCGTCATCCGGATCTCGTAGGCCTTGGTCGGGTTGCTGTTGAGCTTGCGCTGCGGGGCAACGGCTGCAGCGGCTTGGGGAGATGCATTCATGGGAGCTTCGCTTCTGTTCTGCCTGTTGTTGCAGGCGGCGACGGGAACCAACACGGCGCAGGCCAGACCGGCCAAAGCCAACCGCGGGAAAAAGTTACGGGGTGCAATATCAATACTTGGCATGAAAGGAGTTCCGTGTAGCGGACAGATGTTGGCTGCGCGGCGCGACCGTCCCGCATGTAGCCAGATGAAACGAAGACCGGGCACACCCCTTGCCTGGCTTCGTGCACAAATCGATTGAGGCGCTACCGCGGTGCGGAGCAGAAAGCACCGGACACAAACCAACCTCGCCGGAACCGGATTCCGTCGAGCGGGTTGCAGCATGATTGTGGGGTGACAGGTTGTTCTCTGGCATATCCATACGCAGCGTCATCGTGTGGTCGATGCAAACGCAGGCAGCACACCGGCTACCCTTCCTTAATCGCGCACACCCCTTGCGCGACCCTGGCAATCTTGACTGGCAAGCACCCGACAGGCGACGTGACCAGCACATGCCAAAACTAACATCCCATCGCAAGAAGTTGAACCCTTGCGTTGATGTAGTCGTTACTCCTCACGCGACCCTAACAAGCAAGATGCAACGAAGCCTCTGCAAGCGTACATAGCGGCCAACTGAGCGGCGCAGCGGGAAGCGTTCACGTCCATCCATCCCAAAGGCGTTGAAGGGTCGCAGCGCTCTGCTCCTACCTGTCGCATCTACAGAACACAATCACCGACCAGCAATGGCGCAGCCTTCCTGGATAATGGCGCAGCCCTGGCCGCACTCCTTCAACGCGTCCCGGCGCAGCTTCCTCATCCCTCGATTTCCGGTGGCCACACCGGTTGTCACGGGATGACCACCAGCGACATCGACTACTGCGATATCTGAAGCTATCGCCATGCAAGCGTTATTGAAGACCCCCAATATCTCGCAACCAACGGCACCCTTCGCTTCACACGAATGCATGGCGAAGTCGGTAGCCTCCTGCTCGCTCTGGGCCTCCAGGGTCCATCCCATCAGCCCGCGATTGCCGACTGCAACAGCCCCCCACCCCGCAACACTACGGCCGCGCACGGTGTCACCAACACCGTGTGCGGGGAGGTAAACGCTGTTGTAGGCGGCTGATCCGGGCTGTTGGGCCTGCACTGCCTGCGCCCACATGGCGCCGACAGCCACGACAACCATGGAAGCAACGCGGGTCAACTTCAAGTCCTGCCTCCTCTACTGCCCCACTCAATTCCTGAAATGTCGATTGGAGTTACAACAGCAGCCGCGCCGTCTCGTTCACGTTGGAAGTTGCCATTGCTACCCGGACATTCAAGGCAAGGCGCAGCCTTCAAGGACAATGTTGCAGTCCCTTCCGCATTCCCGGAGCGCTCTTTTCTTCAGTTTCTCGACGTTTCCGGCACCCGTTTTCCAGTACCAGTTTTCAGGACCGGAGGCGACCGCGGCGCACTGATCACCAAAGGTGAACTCGAGCCCGCAGTCCTCCCCTCCGACCTGACGGCACGCAGCCACCGCTTTGTCCACAGCGTCCTGCTCGGACGTACCGTCCACGGTCCAGCCCACGACTGAATGCCGACCGGATGCAAACGCACCCCAACGGCGCGCGTCGTAGCGCTGGGTATCACCGACACCATGCGCTGGAAGATAGACGGAGTTGTATGCCGCCGATCCCGGCTGCTGCGCGTATGCCGCACCCATGGATAGAAACAGAGCACCACCAATCAAAGCCAACGACAATAGTGATCTCATTGTTCTCTCCTGTTCCGTTCCGACCATGGGTGCCCAACAGCAAACGTCATCAGGCAAACCGTATTACTTCTTCCTGCTCGACTGATCGCGCACAACTTCCTGCTTGAAGTCCGACGTCTGGCCGGTGCTGTTGCGGCCCACGTTGCCGAAGCTGGAGTTGGCGACGAACTGACCCAGGGTGCCATTGAAGAACATGGCGGCCATCGGGGGCGTCATCACCATCAATACGGACATCAGCAATCCTATTCCGCCCTGCTGGATAGCAGCTGAATTCAACCCGGCCCCATAGCCCAGCGATCCCACCTGGCTGGAGGCGATATAGGCCCCAACCCAGGCTACGGCAGTAACCGCAACCAGCTTGGTGGATACCGAGACCATGAACGACAGCACGGCCATCGAGAACATGGTACCGATGCCGTACAGCAGCCAGCGCTTGAACAGGTCCTTGGTCTGATCGAACAACAGGCACAGGATGAAGATCGGCCCGAAGCCGATGAACAGAACCAATGCCAGCTTGTACAACAACAGCAGCGCACCCCCTATGACGGAAGGCCCGGCAATGCCGATGCCGGTCAAGCTGACCACCTTGCGTTGGTCGGCGGCGTTCTCTTCACTGCTCTTGACGGGCAATGCATCCATCAACGCGAAGATCAGGCCCATGACCTTCAGGTTCTTGTCGATGGCCTTCTCCACGTCGCCGTCGTCACCCGCCACCACCTGATGGATGGCCTTGGGCATGTCGTCGGACAGGAAGTTGGTGAGATTGTTGCCGGCAAATGACATCGAGCTGGCTGCCAGCACGATCAGGAACGCCCTCAGCGAGCCGACCACCAGGCCCATCAACGACTCACGGCTGCGCCCGGTAACAATCATGAACCCCTGCGACAACACCCACAGCGTCAGCAAGGTCAGCGCGGTACCACTGACCCAGCGCATGCTGCGGCCGAGCATGGCCGCCTGGAACGCATCAACCTCACTGTTGATGAGCTCGAAGATCGTCGAGAAGAACGCCCATTGGATGAACGGGCTGAGATCAAAACCACCCATGAAACCACTCCTAATCCCTTAAGTGGACGGCAGGCTCGGCAAGCCGACACTACCACTGCCTTTCAGCGCATTGCGGGTCAAGGCCGACTGCGAATTGCGGATATGCGCAACGCGTGCCTGATAGGCCGCCATATAGGTCTGGTAACGATCACGATCGTTGTCCATCAACGCCGTCAACGCCAGCACTTCGTTGGTGTTGTACTGGATGTTGGCGTAGTCGTTGGCGCCCAGTGAGCGACGGCGATCTTCCAGCTGCTTGAGCCGATCATAGTTCTGCTTGGCGCGTTCAAACATGCGCAACGAGAACCGGTACTGGGCCAGCTCGGTATTGGCCAGATCCGTGCACAGCGCCTGCTGCTGTTGCCCAAGCGGTGTTGCCGCACCGCTGGAACACAGCTGCGCCATGGTCAGCGGCGTCGCCGTCGGGTTGGTCTTGTTCAAGGCCTCGGTGCCGGTCGGCTCTACAATCATTTCCGGGGTGCTGCCATTGCGCTGCTGGATCTGCAGCTTGCGGTTCAGGTCGTTCAACCGGCCAGTGACCGTACCGTCATTGCCGATGCGATCCTGCACCTTGCGGATTTCCTGCTGGGTCTTCCTGTCATTGACCTCCCACGCAGCCATGGCCACGCCGGTGCCAAGCAGCGCAGTCATCGCGATGCTGATTGCCACCCAGCGGTTGGCCTTGGGGGCGGCCAGCGCGGTACCGAATGTACGCGCCCATGCCTGGCTGAAAGTCGGCTTCGCGGTGCCTCGACGCGGTTGCTGGGTTTTCATGATCCACCTCTACTAGTCTTGAATAGCGTTGATTTTCAAAGGGGCAGGCGCCTCAGCGCACAGCCGCCCGTCTGCCATCGCCCGACTCGGATCGCTGCCTTGATCCGCGCCCCGAACCCTTACGATTCTCGTAGAACTCCTGCAGCCACTGCTCCGGACTCAACTCACCCACTTCCACACCAAAATGCTCTGCCTGCTGGTGAACGATGCGGTCCATGACTTCGATGTTGTCGGTACTGGCGGAGATGACGGCCAAGGCGTCGTCCATGCCACGCAGGTTGAGCTGGCACACGGTGGAGCCGTGACCCTGCTTGACCAGGAAGCTGCGTGAACGCTCGTCCAGGTTGGACACCACCTCGAACTCGGCCTCGGTCAGTTTCAGGCCTTCCATGTAGTCTTCGCGCGAAGCACTGGGGTTTGGCAGCAGGATCAGGGTGGCGGTCTGCTCGATCAGGGCCGCGGAGATATCGCTGGCCAGCGCATCCTCGGGGCTCTGCGTTGCAAAGATGCCAAGGCCATTCTGCTTTCGGATGGTCTTCTGCTTGTTCTTGGCGAAGTCTTTCAGCGCACCGCCGCCGTCCAGGATCTTCCAGAACTCGTCCATCACGTAGATCAGCGGCCGCCCATCAATCAACTCCTCCAGACGGTGCAGCAGGTAGTTGATCACCGGCACCCGCACCTCGGCATTGTCGATCACGTCGGTGTAATCGAAGCCGATGATGTTGGCCTTCTCCAGGTCGATCACGTCCACCGGGTTGTCGAACACCCACCCCAGGGTGTTGCCAGCGGTCCACTTGCGCAGCCGCGCGAACAGCCCGTCATCGCCCATGTTGGGCAGGCTCTTCTGGAAATTGGTCATCGAACGCAGGTGCATGGGCATGTCCAGCATGCTCTCCACCGCGCGGAAGATGTCCTCGTCCTCGCGCGCCGTATAGCTGGTCTTTGCTGCCAGCACCTTGATCAGGTTGCCCAGGAACTGCACGTTGGCATCGGTGCGTTCGCACTGGAACGGGTTGAAGCCGGTGGGCTGGCCATTGTCCAGCGCCAGGTAGTTGCCACCGCAGGCACGCACGAAGATCTCCGCGCCGCGGTCCTTGTCGAAGAAGAAGATGGTCGGCGAGGGCTTGTACTTCTGCACCTGGCTGAGCAGGAAGTTGATCAGCGCGGTCTTGCCGGTACCGGACTTGCCGATGACCATCGTATTGCCGATCGCCTTCTCACCCAGCGAATTCTCCGCCGGGTGGGTGGCATGGAAATTGAAATAGTACGGCTGGCCGTTGGTGGTCTGAAGTACCGTCAGGCACTCACCCCACGGATTGTTGTCGCGTTTGCCGGTGGCGAAGTTGTGCAGCGGCGACAGGCCCAGGAAGTTCAGCGAACTGACATTGGCAAGCCGCGTGCGGTACTTCCAGTTGGCCGGCAGCTGCGAATAGAACGATGCGCATACCGCCAGGTCCTCCTTGACCGAAACAAACCCGGCATTGGACAGCTCGGCGCGGGTGGTGGCCACGTTCTGCGACAACGTGCGCTGGTCCTCGGCATACAGCGCCATCATGAAATGGTACTCGCCCAGCACGAAGTTGCCCGAGGCGACCTGGTCCATTGCATGGTCCATCTCGGCGATCTGGCTCACCGCCTTGTCGCCGGAGGAGATCATCATGCCCTTGGTGCGGTCCAGCACCTTGAGCGCGTCCTGGCGCCCCATCGGACTGAACGAATGCGTTATCACGTACTCGAAATCCAGGTACTTCAGCCCGTTGAGGATGCCCGGGTAGGTACCGTCGGTGTATTCCTTGATGTTGAGGATGGCGCCGTAATGGTTCTGCCCGCCCGGGGCGTTGATGACGAAATCGCCCGACTTGGCCGAGAACATGTGCCGCGATACCGGCAGGTAGTCATATACCGGTGCCCGCAGTACCGGCACCGGCTCGTCAATGCGGTTGAGCAGGTAGCCGAAGAAGCTCAGCACCTCGGAGAACACCACGCCATTGTCCGCCTCATACATGCCCAGCAGGGTCGGCGCGTAGTCCTTCAGCACCGCCTCCACGTTGCCGGCCAGCTCGGTGATCTTGCCGATGGCCTGGTCCTGCTCGGCCTGCAGCCGTTCGATGTTGGCCGATTTCTCCACGAACTTCTTGCCGGTGACGATGGGCCTGTAGATCATCGTCATGAACAACTCGTTGCGCATGATCTTCTGCGTCGACAGGCGCTCGAAGTACTCATCCGACAACTGCTGGTTGAACACGTGCTGGTAGTGGCTCTTCAGATCCTCCCGGCCACGGCGCCGGACGTCGTGGACCCAGAATGCAACGTTCACGAAATCCGGCGCCCGCAGCGTCTGCAGCATGCGGTTGAAGGTGTTGTGGCGATGTTCCAGCTCCCACTCCTCGCGCCCGACGAACGGCAAGCCGTCCAACCGCCAGGTAATCAGGAAGTCACCCCCGGTCGTCTTCACCACGTGCGGAGACACGTGGGAAGACAACGGGATGAACTCGGCAATGGAGGTATCGGGCGACAACATGGGGCTTATTCCGAGGAGGGGTTTTCGAGCGTCTTGCGGTAGTTGTTGGGCGTGAACACCCACATCCCGTTATGGTGCTTGACGTTGCGGATCTTGCTGCGGAACTGCCAGCGCAGCCCCAGCAGGCGGAACACCATCTCGTCCCGCCTGGCCATCTGCCGCATGATCAGGACCACGATCGGCAGAAGGAACAGGAAGAACATGTCGAAATAGAACGTCAACAGCAGGCACGTGCCGGCCGCGATCGTGAAGGGCATGTAAGGCACCCCCAGGAACATGGCCGGCCGCGTGCAACCGCGGAAGAGCGCATTCTTATGCATAGTGCAGCAGTTCGCTGATCACCATGGTGGTCTTGGTCACGTCCGCCGGCAGCAGCATCTTGGCGATCTGGGCAGCAGCACCGATCAGGAAGCCGCCGATCAGGACCGGTGCCACGTCGCCGATGCGCTTGTGGTTGAAGGCGATCTGGTAGCCGGCAAAGATCACCGCGATGGTCACGATGGCGATCGAGGCGATGTTCAGCAGGCTGTTGATGTTGTTGAAGAAGCTGTTGACGCGGGTGGTGGCACCGGTCACGTCCTGCGCCATCACCATGGCCGGCATTGCCAGCATCGAAACGGCGGCGAGGGCGGCGCTGACTTTGGCACCGGCGTTACGGATGAGCTGGTTGGTCTGGTTCTTCATGGGGAGCCTCTACTGGTTGGTTTGAAGGGGAACAACGCGTATTGCATGGCCGTGAGGCCGGTTACAGCGATGAAGCTAGAAAACAAATGCAGCGTCCCGCTGCGGCGCCGCAGCCGCGGGTGCCGCCTGAGGTTGCATCTGCGCCGGCGCCGCGCCATCTGGCGGCAGCGTAGCGGCGGCATTGCTTGCCGGCCGTGAAGCAGTACGCGCGCCCATCGGCTGCACCACCACCGGCGCGTCATCGGCAGGCACCGCCGGTGCGGCCGCCTGCGGATTCATCGGTGCCTGCGGCATCTGCTGGGGTTGCGCACCCGGCGCCCCCGTCATGGCCGGGGCCTGCTGCATCGGCGGATAGCCCGCCGGAATGACTCCGGCACGTGACAACGCGGCCTCCTCGATACGGCGCAGTACCAGCCCGGCAGCAGTAGGCAGGGGCTTCATCTCCACCCGCACCGGGCCCGGATTGGCGGTGCCATTCGGCGCTGCCGGCCGCGTGCGTATGACCGGAATGGCAGTCGCCACACTTCCAGCACCAGCGGCATTGCGCCAGGACGTCACCACCTTCTGCACATAGCCGTGGCGGAAGCCCGTGGTGAAGTTGCCCGAGTAGTAGCAGCTGAACGCCTTGCCCCAGTCCTGGCCCGAGCGGCCGTAGCATTCGGCCAGGATGCGTGCGCCAGCCTGCAGGTTCGGGCAGACGTCGAACGCACGCTCGTAGTTGCTTAGCCCATGGCGGGCAAGGTTGTAACGGTTGACCTGGGCAATACCCAGCGAAAAGTTGTAGCCCTCGCGCTCCAGCATGCGGGTGGTCGACAGCGCCTCGCCCAGACTGCGTGGCTGCCGCGCCAAGCGGCCACCCACCACGCCGATGGCGTAGGGATTGAACGAGGATTCCACCTTGGCCACGTGGTGCATGACCTCGGCTGGCACGGCAAGGTCCGTGCAGGCTGCCATCTCAATACCTGGAAGCATGCTCCCTCCTTTCATCACGTGCGCGCCTGCACGCGCTGATGCGGACCGCTGTGTCCACGGCACCCCGAACCAATGCAAGCGTGTTCATCAGGCCATCCCCCGCATCGGATCGAAATCGATACCGGTGATGTAGCGGCGACCGGCATGTGCCTTGATATGGACAACGATATCGATCGTCATCTTCAGCAGGTGCTTGATCACCTCGAATTCAAGCCCCGAGCCTTCTGCTGACGCCTTCACCATCAACGCCAGCTGGTCCCAGGTCTGCGTGGTGCTGCCGGCATGGCAGCTGGTGATGGAGCCCGGGTGACCAGAGGCGCAGTTGCGGATGAAGTAGAACGACTCATCACCACGCAGCTCGGCCAGGATGATGCGGTCCGGCTTCATGCGCAGGCAGGCCTCCATGCACGACTTCGCGCTGATGTTGCTCGCGCTCTGGCCGCCCTTGGAGTACAGCAGATGCACCACGTTGGGCTGCTGCAGGAACAGCTCGCGCGCGTCCTCGATGGTCACCAGCCGTTCCTGGTCGGAGATATGGTTGACCAGCGATTTCATGAAGGTGGTCTTGCCGCTACCGGTTGCCCCGGAGACCACGATGTTCTTGTGGTACTGCACGGCCTTCTTGAAGAAGTTCGCGTAGTCGCGCTGGGCACGCAGCTCGGTAAGTTCGCGGTCGTGCTCGCTCAGCGTCGGCGCCTGCTCCAGGATCTCGTTGAAGAAGCCGTCTTCCTCGTACTGCTCCAGCGACTTGCCGAACCGGGCCGGCAAACGGATGGTGATGGACACCTTGCCCGAATCACAGGCCGGCGGGATGACGAACTGCGCACGCTGACCGGTGGGGAACGTGAGCGAAACCATGGGATCGGCATCGGTGATGCGCTGCCCGGTATTGCTCTCGTTGACTACCGCCGTGCAGAACTGGCGGGCGCGTTCAAAGGTAAGCGACGGCACCTGCTCGCGCCGCCAGCCGGACCTTGTTTCCAGGTACAACTCACCCGGACGGTTGATGCAGATCTCGGTGACATCACTGGAATGCATGTGATCGCCGATACCCAGAATACCGTACTGGTATTCCAGGAAATCGTTGGACACGCGAGCGATGGCGGACTCTGCATTCATGCGGCTACAGGCTCAGCGGATCACGGCGGAAAAGTCGACATCGCGGGCGACGTAGACGTTGACGATGGTGCCCTGGTTGATGGTCACGGTCGGCGGACGGCTCATGTTGCGCTCCATCGCCAGGTTGGCCATGCGCTCCATGGTGCGGGCGGTAGCGCTTTCATACGGGTTCTGCACGACCGCGCCATTGACGATGGAGGTCTCCTTCGGCCCGTTCTCGGCCGCGGCGTACTTGAACGCATCGGCCAGGATGCTGATCAGCAGCGACGAGGCGATGCGCTGGCCCCAATGGGCACTGTAGTGGCCCGCATTGCCGGCCGAACCCAGCATGTCCACGCCGGGACTGCGCATGTTGATATCCAACCCGGTCGGGGTGGTGATGCGGTCCCAGACAATGGCCACGCGGTCGCCGATGATGCCGTCGGCACCATACGCCCCCTGCACCTTGGAGCCGCGCGGCAACAGCAGGCGTTTGCCATCCACCGAATACACCGGCTCGGTAACGATGCACGAGGTGTAACCCGGGAAATCCGAGATTACGCGCGCCTGCAGCACGCAACGGATGTAGGTACCACGCAACAGCAGCGTGCTGGGCTTGTACAGCGGCTGCGCACTGGTCGGACCATCGGCAGGCGCACCGGCACCACCCGCACCCGCGGCCTGCGCCATGCCGGGCATCAGGCCGGCCGCAGCCGGGCCACCGGACGAGTCACCGGCTTCGCCGTTGGCGTCAAGCATGCGCCGTTCCAGCAGCGTCATTTCGCGCGGCTGCATCGAATCCATGCCGGGCATCATCGAGCCATGCTGGCTGTCATCCACCACCGGCAGCGGCGGCAGTTCCTCCATCGGCGGCGCCTGTACCACCGGCTGCGCGGGTGGCAGCTCCGGCAGATCACGCGGCGCGGCAGGGATCACCACCTGTTCGCTGGGCTGCCTGACCTGCGCTTGCTCACCGGACGAAAGACCGCCGGAGAAGATCCACGCCGCCAGCGCGGCCAAGGCGATCACGATAGCCGCCAGGAACACCAGCGCCTTGCGGTTGAGACGCTGCACGTCATCGGCACGCAGGTACGGCGCCTCGCCGTCCAACCCAGGGTCGGTGGCGTAGTCGCGGCGCACATACGGATTGGCTGCCGGCTGCGGCTGCGCCTGCGGTGCCGGATCCGGCACGGCTTGGTCGTTGGGGGGTATCTGGTTCACTGCTCCGGTCTCCTGCGCAGGCCGATCGCGTTGTCGCCGTGACGTACGACAAGGTAGGCGTAGGTGCCATGCACCACGATGGTGTCGCCCTCGACGGTTGAGTTGACGATGAACTCGTCGCCGGAGCGGCTGTCCCTTGCAAACACCGCCGGGAAGTTGCCACTGGGGAAACGGGTGCGGTCCCCCATGCGGATATAGGTGAAGCGACGGTCGTCATAGACCGCAGCCGGCACCAACCAGGTTGGCCGGCGCTTCTTGTAGGTGTAGTCGTAGCCGTAGTAGTAATCGCGCCCCGGGACCACTGCGGTACTCAGTTCCGCGGCGGGTTCCTCGTCGGCCTTGTTCTCCGCGGCGAACTTGGTGTCTGCCGGATAGGAGAAGCGCACCTTGTACTGCACGCCGGACGCTTTCGCCTGGTCCAGCGCACGCCAGTTGGTGGCCACCACCTTCAGTTCGAAGATGTAGGAATGCGCCGCCGTGCGCACCATCAGGTTGGTGTCCACGTCCACATTCTTCGGCTTCAGGTAGAACACGTTGTCGCGGCGACTGATATCCCAGCCACCACTGAAGCCGCTGCTGTAATCGAGCACCTCTTCATGCGGACTCAGTTCGATCTGGGTGGTGATGCCCAGCCCGGTACGAATCTGATAGATCTTGTCCGGCGCATAGTCGTATTGCTCGACTACCTGCGCGGCTGCCGGTAACGCCAAGCCCGCCATCATCAGCAGAGCAAGGCCGCGGCGCAGCAACTTCTGCAGCGGTCTACTCATCGTTCAACTCCCCGTTGTGCATTCGTGGCACCGGCCTGTTGTTCGGCCGGAAGCGGCGGCATTACCCCCGTGTTCGGATCAATCCCCGGCGCTGCGCCCGGCGCACCGGGTGCGGGCGCACCCGGATAGCCAGCCTGGCCGGCGGCAGGCGCGGCACCTGCCGGATAGGCCGGCTGCGCGACAGGCGCGGGTGCTGGCGGCGCCTGGAACACCGCCGGCGGCGGCGGCGCCTGTGCGAAATCGTTGTCCACGCGGTAATTGGTCACCCGGAACCCCAGCGGGTTGAGCAGGCGGTCCTCGTCGTTCAGGCGCAGATCCGGGTCGTACCTGAATTCCATGGTGGCAATCTTGTTGTCCAGGGGCTCGGACACGCCGCGGCCCTTTTCATACACGCTGCGCTGGAAACGCACGGTCGCACCGCTGGGCACGCCCCCTTGCCCGCCACCAACCAGCACGATGCTGAGAATGCGCACGTTGAGTGATTTCTCCGCCCCATACAGGCGGTAAGGGCGTTCCGGGTTGGTCTCCGAATGCAGCGACATGTACGCCGGTGCCACCGCCGGACCAGCCATCGACAACGTCGTGCGCCAGTTACGCTGGCCGATCAGGCCGGAGTCGTAGGACTCACGCGACATGATGAACTGGGCCACGTTGCTCTTGTTGACGGCCTCTTCCGCCGTCACCGCACGCTCACCAAAATTTCCAACCAGGCGTGCCACCGATGCAGTGCCCGTATAGGGATCAGCCATCACCAGGTACGGCACCTTTTCCTTCAGCGGCAGGAACAGCAGGTAGCCGCCTGCCAGCAACAGGGCCATCAGGATCGCGCACCAGGCCACTGCCCACGCCCGCTTCTCGCTGCGCTTTGCCTGGTCCGCCAACGACACTTCGAAGCTCACGCCCTGCGACACCGCCCGATCGATCTCGGGTGAATTCGTCTTCTTCTTGCCGAACATGCGCAGTGCTTCCTTACTTGTCGGCCGTGTCGACGGTGGAGCCGGCTGCCTGGCCCGCGCTGCCGTCCGTGCTGGTTGCGGCAACGCTGACGATGATCTGCTGGCGCTCCACCACCACCAGCACCCCTTGCGCGGCATAGGCCGCAGACAATGCTGCAGCAGCCTCGGCGATGCTGATTGTATGGATATCGGCTACCGGGCCATACAACGTGTAGTCGTTGGGATGCAGGTAGGACAAGGTCAGGCCGGAGTCCTTGGCCCAGCGGGTAAGCATGCCTTTGAGCGTGCCATCCACGGGCGCAGCCTGGTACAGATAGGACGAATGCAGCGGAATGGCCTGCGGCGCTTCGGCCATGCGATTGACCGGCATCCACTTGCCAGTGGGCTCGGTTGGCTTGGGTGCGCCGCAGCCCGTCAACAAGGCGATGCCCCCCATGAAACCTACGAACAACGTGTTGCGGATCGGCATAGTGAAGCTCACGAAGTCACCATCGAGAAAGTTTCGACCGCAGCAGAACGCTGCAAGAGTCTCTGCACCTGGGAGCAGGGAATATCTCGCCGGATAGGCAACCTACGCGACACAGCCAGGGCACTCGAACGCGAGCACGCACCTGCAACTGTCAATGTGCGGACAGACCGCCGTCTGCTACCCGCTCCCCGTGAGAGACGAACCATTCAAATTCCATTTAATCGTGACGCATGCACGGAACGTTCACTTCACACGCCCGCCTTCCATCACATTCGGGCGGAGCATAGACACGCAAATGTTTGCGTGTTGTGAAGCAGCAATTCACACAAATGTGTGATGCACGTTCTGCGCACTTGCATGATCAACACGCGTATCAGAACAACGATTTCAACTTGATGACAGTGATGAAACCACTTCAAAACAAGCTGAATTCCCCAATCCGCGCACTTAACATGCAGTCTTCACCGCCCCCCCGGGACACTGCAGTATGCAAGCGTCCGACTACACAAGATCGCTGCACGGGGCGAAGCATACACACAGTCTTCACTGATTGATGTGAAGAAAAAAGTTAAACGACATCACTTCACCACTGCATGTTTGATTCTGGCAACATGCGCCTCTCGCCCGGCGGGGGCGTGCAGTCAAAAGGTGTGACATGGAGCAATCAAAGATGGAGGAGTTCATCGCAAACGCCGCGTTGCTTGCGGGGCACCTGACGCAGCAATGCGACAAGGTGGTTGCGGAACAGAAGTCATCCACCGCCGAATTGCAACGCGCAGCCACCGAGCTTGGACAAGGTGTCAGCGCGGGCAAGGCAGAGCTTGCGCAGACTGCGCGGGCCGCCATACGTGAAGCGCTTTCGCAGGAAATTCCTGCGGCGGTTGAAGCACTCGGCGACAGTGGCGATCGCCTTCGCGCAATTGCGGACCAGCTGCAACGCGAACAGTTGGCCGCAGCATCGGGCATTCGCGCACTGGCCTGGAAAGCACTGGTCGCCATGCTGGTTGCCGCCGTTGCAATCGTTGGCGGCACCGCTTACGTCGCCTCCAACAATCTGCAGCGTGCAGAGAACGCCAAGCTGGAAGCACAGGTGATGGAGGCCCTGCAACAAGTGCACATCACCGCGTGTGATGGCAAACCCTGCGTCAAGCTCAGCGAGGGGCAGCAGCGCTGGCAGCGCAACGACGACTACATCCTGGTTGATACCAGTGCACGTGCGGGCACGGCAAAGTAATGCTCGCACCTGCTCTCACAACATCACGCCCTGTCGCGCGACCTGAAGCCCTCCGCAACTGACTTGCGTACATCCAAGTCGAAGGAATCGCCTTGAGCAACAACTACCGGATCCTGATCGCAGTAATCTCCGCCGTGGCGCTGACCATCGCCGCCATCTACCTGGCAGGCTTCCTCACCCTGACCTTCCTCGGTCTGGACACGAGCGCGAGTGGATTTGGCACGTACTACCAGTACTTCAAGAATCTGAATCACCCGCAGGTCATGCCGTATGCCGGGCGTATCAAGCTGGCAGGTGGCATCGCTGCGGGCCTGATGGTGCTGGTATGGGCATCGATCGCGGTGATGCTGTACAAGCTGCGCAGCCACCGCAACATCCATGGCCGCGCGCGTTTTGCCGGCATGGTGGACCTGGCCAATACCGGGCTGCTCAAGCACAAAGACGACGGCATCGTGCTGGGTCAGATGAACGGCAAACTGCTGCGTCTGTCCGGGCAGCAGTTCGTCATCCTTGCCGCCCCAACCCGTTCGGGCAAAGGCGTGGGCGTGGTGATCCCCAACCTACTGGACTACCGCGAGTCGGCCGTGGTGCTGGACATCAAACAGGAAAACTTCGACCTGACCTCGGGCTGGCGCAAGTCCATCGGCCATGAGATCTACCTGTTCAACCCCTTCGCCGAAGATCGCCGTTCACACCGCTGGAACCCGATGACCTATGTGTCCAGCGACCCATCCTTCCGCGTGTCGGACCTGCAGTCGATCTCGGCCATGCTTTACCCGGATGGCGACGACAAGGACAAGTTCTGGACCAGCCAGGCGCGCAATGCCTTCCTGGCCTTCACCCTGTACCTGTTCGAACAGGCCGATGCCCTGCCTGGCTCACCAAAGCCCACCCTGGGCGAGGTGCTGCGCTTGTCCTCCGGCGATGGCACCGAGCTGAAGCCCTACCTGCAGAAACTGGCAGAGGCCTCGTTCCTGAGTGCACAGGCGCGTACCGCCTTCGCAGGCTTGCTGTCGCAGGCCGATGTCACCTTCGCCTCGATCATCGGCTCGTTCCGCGAGCCGCTCAATCCCTGGCTCAACCCGGTACTGGATGCGGCAACCAGCGGCGACGACTTCCGCCTGGATGATGTCCGCCGCAAGCGCATGACCATCTATGTTGGCATCCAGCCCAACAAGCTGGCTGAAAGCCGGCTGATCGTGAACCTCTTCTTCAGCCAGCTCATCAACGTCAACACCAAGACGCTGCCGCAGAACGACAAGAGCCTGAAGCATCAATGCCTGTTGCTGATGGACGAGTTCACCTCCATCGGCCGGGTCGACATCATCGCCAAGGCCGTTGCGTACATGGCCGGCTACAACCTGCGCCTGCTGCCCATCGTGCAGTCGATGGCGCAGCTGGATGCGGTGTACGGCAAGGAGCTGTCGCGCACCATCATCACCAACCACGCACTGCAGATCATCTACGCACCACGCGAGCAGCAGGACGCCAACGACTACTCGGAGATGCTGGGCTTCACCACCGTACGCCGTCGTGCGCGCACCCACTCGCATGGGCAGAACCGATCAATCTCCGACAACGAAGTGCTGGAGAAACGCGCCTTGATGTTGCCGCAGGAGCTGAAGGCGATGGGGCCGGAGAAGGAAATCGTGCTGTACGAAGGCCTGGCCCACCCGGTGCTGTGCCGCAAGATCCGCTATTACAAAGACGGCTATTTCACCAAGCGCTTGCTGCCCAAGGTTGAGGTCAGGCAGCTGACGCTGGGGTGAGGCCATACGGGACGCGGCCTTGGACCGCCCCCATGTACTGACATTCGATGCCGTGCTACCCAACCTGCCGGCGGGCAGTAGCATGAGCTTCAAGGTGCAGTGCGAGGTCAAGTGACTGTCACGGGGTGCTCGCAGCCCCGTCAGTTCATCCAGGCCCTGCGCTCGCTCTGCGCAGCGCCAATGTGTAGGTGATGGCATACAACGTCGTAACCGACAAGGGCACGCTGATGGTGCGCAGTATCTCCGGCGTGCCCGCCAGCCAATGGATGCTACCCAACAGGCTCACCGATACGCAGGCTGCCGCCAGCGGTGGCAACCACAGACCGGCGCGACCAGGCCAACGCTTGGACAAGGCTTCCAGCATGCGCTTGAGGAACAACGTGATCAGCGCAGACAGCAGCCCTTGCACCAACCCGGCAATCAGCGGTCGCGGCATTGGATGCGCCATATTGGCCACAGCGGCCCAGCTTCCCATTGCCAGGAAGGCAACCGCCATGTGCACGGCGCTGCTGCGACTTGCGGCTTGAATATTCCGGCTCACTTGCTGATTCCGCTCCTGGCGGGTGAAGGTGGTTGATGCAGGCCCCGCTGGAAACAATTATCGCAGTGAGCCCTCCGCCACAGCGTGTAGTGCGCACAAGGCGCTGGACACCGATACCGCTCCAACAGCCGCCGGCATCGTGCTCAACCAGCCGGGGCATCCAAGCCCAGGAACACACGCATGCGCGCCAGCTCCGCATCCACGGCATCCGTGAATGGCTTTCCCGCCGGCCTGCGCCCGGATACATAGTGCAGCTGTGCATCCAGCGCGCCTGCCACCACCGCAACGTTGCCCCAGCCGATCACCCGTTCCTGCCACAACAGCGGCAACGCGTAGTACCCCAACTTGCGCTTGGCAGGCGGCGTGTAGGCCTCGAAGCGATAGGCCCAGCCCCAGAACAACGCGAAGCGGCGACGATCCCACACCACCGGGTCAAACGGCGTCAGCAACCGTATCGCTTCATCCACTTTCCAGCGTTTGCTGTCGGCGCGCTCGTCCGCTGGCCACAGCCATTCAATGCCCTCTACCCGTGCCCGCTGCAGACGTTGCCGCGCCCGTACAAGTGCCGCCTTGCGCGCGTCCTTCCACTGCGGCACGCCGCCGCCCAGATAGGCTACCAACTGCCCCAGACTGGCATCGGGCAGGGGCGCGTACTTGTTCACGATCAGATCAATCAATGCATCCAGGCGTGCAGCCACCTCCCCCGGCGGCAACACCGCATCGGCCTCACCGCCCGCCTCATGCACGGCATACACGCGGGTGCCGCCTTCGCGCCGCGCCACCCGCAGCAGGCCGCGATAGTGCATGCCATCAAGCAATTCGGTGCTGGCACGGGACGAGCCGCCAAACCAATTGGTGGTGCGGCCATGTGCAAAGTGCGCATCCACCTCGCGCGGGTGCACCACTCCGCGCTCGGCAACGAATGCCCGCACCGCGTGCGCCTGCTGCCAACGTTCCGGTGACCACTGCAACCGCGCTTGGCGGGGATGCATCAGCGCATGATGCGCTTTCGGCAGGAAACCGTAGTTGACGAAGTAATCCTCTTCCAGCGGCAAGCGTGGATAGCGCCGTTCAAGCTCGCCGGCGGTGTAGCCCAGCACCCGGTGCCGCAAGGTCAGATCCTGCGCCCGCGCCGGTGCGCGGATGGGGTCTGCCTGCACAAACCCCAGCTTCCCGATGGCACGCATCAAGGTGGTCGGCTTGAACAGCGACCGGGCGATGGCGTAGCGGCGGAGGTGGTCAAGGGTGAGCGGCATTTAGAAGAGAATCGCGGGTCACTGCCAATTGAACAACAACCATCGCAATCAGACCATATCGACCTAGTGACGGACTGTAACACCTTGATCACCAAATCAGAGCAAGCTTTGGCCAGGTCCAATCAAGGATCCCTATAGTTAACGGACTCAATTTTGGAAGGTCGCCCGAGCGAGTCGAATTCGACCACCTTCCTCGAATAGTACTGTCCGTCCACTGCCACAATTCTTCCGCTCTCCGTTATCAAGGTCTGGAACCTGGCAGGATTGATTCCACTATCTCTCGGTCCGACTACAAACGAGCTCCCAACGCTAACCCCTTCCGCATAGCTAATGTCCTCACGCCTGAGAATCCTCCCCTGAGGATCAAAAACTTCGATTCGGACAGGCAACCCCTCCCTTACGTCACCGTATTTATTAACAGAATATATACGCCTTTTGCCACCATCTGGAAAAATCACATCCATTGAGGTGTAGTCAACGCAATCTGTTCGGTGCGCGCAATCCTTACGAAAGGATCGATCAAAGACATATTCGTAATGGAGAGAGAAATCCACACCCGGCCCAGAGTAGTGGGCCCTCTTCAACGATTTTGCCACAAAAAAACCAACCCGCCCGCATGAAGACGCAGGAGCGAAAGAATAGCCGTGCCGGGTGTTGGAGAGTTCATATCGAGCCGACAGCCCACTGGGCACAGTCATCTCGAAGAAGGCTGCCCCGCTCCTATGAATATCAGCCAAACACCCTCTTGAAGTGCGGGCGTACTTTGCTGGCCTGTAAGCGTCACGGCTAGTAGAGAAAACCCAACTACTTCCATCAGGTTGAACCAACTTGGTTAATGCGAACTTCGAAGAATCGGCGACCTTACCGACATCCGCTCCGTAGTGGTAAAAGTAGGAACGAGAGCTCCCCTCTTTCACTCCAACCTTTATCTCGGAAACAAGGCCATAGGCAATTCCCTGGAAGCTACCGCCTTCCCTCCAATCAATCCCTACGTATCTTCCATCACTGGCGGAAATTGCCACAGGCCCGTACTTTCCATAAGAAATCGAAAGTGAGTTTCCAAATCTGTCCTCGATCCTGCTAGGGAAGGCAAATGCCCGTGATCTGGTCTCCTTAAGCGCAGACCCGGCGGAGCGAATAAAACCATGATGCCCTTTATAATGAATATGATCAAACCAGTACCTATATCCAGACGGATCTATTGCAAAAAATCCCTCTCCTTTCTCACCATTTGAAGTACTTGGAAGACACCCGATGGACCACCCGGACCGTGTCAACAGAGGATAATCTTTGATGTTAAATACCGCTGACGGCACAGAGAATGGCGTGCTCTCCTCTCGCCTTAGAAGCATTTCAGTCCGGCCTTCGCCATCGTGCAACGAAACTCCCAACCACCATATCTGCGCCGGCCCCCCTCCTTCTGAGGGAGGGGCCTTGAACGCTGTACATCGCTTGTAAGCGTCCGGATGACCGAACCTCTCCACAATCCATTCATCCTCCCCGTTTACATCCGCATCTGTTGCGGCCAGTGTTGTGAGCATCGGCAGCACCATTCGCCAATCACCAAACTCCCCGCTTTGACCAATCGTGAATTGCGAGTCCCCGACATCTATGGTGCGTCCGATTCGAATTGTCGGACCGACCCCTTCTTCGACAACATCAAAATGCAAGAGAGTCAATAAGCCAGTATACGGATCATGCATTTCTCCAAGCATCTCCCGGCCTTCCTGACGCACAGCATCCTCCCGCACGAGAGCACTGTAATCATCATCCTCACTTTGAGCCGCACCGTCGAACGGCACCCCGCCTAATACAAGGCAAATAGTTCCCAGTGCCGCATATCTGAGCATCGTTAAGCCCTCCGAAATAGCCGATCAGGCACTGAAGCCAGCTTCATTATTAAGAGTCAGCAAGATATGAAACACAGCCCTCGCAGAACACCACCTCACCCCAATACAACAAGGCGATCGCCCGGATTGAACACGACGAAAAATGATTTCACCCAGGAATTTCACTACTACATATAGGCCACTGCCACTCAGCTTGGTGCCAAATCAACCTGCCCCGGTCTACCAAGCCGGATTTCCCCGGCATGCGCTAATCCATCTTCGACGCGGGATAAATCAGTACGCCATCCGGCTCATCTCAACATCGCCGGCGGGAGTAACGAGAACAGTGCAAATGTACCCTGCCTGCGTGTATTCAAACATCCAACCCTGCTCAAAGCGCGCCCCCCCAATAAAATTCACGCCGGGATAATTCGCCCTATCCAATCGAAGGCATTCACGCACCTTTGCATCCGCCAACTTTCTCGCCGCAGCCTCTGACCCTATAGAAACTTCATTGCAGCCAGCGACGGATATCCAAAAAATCAGCATCGCAACTCTGGCAAACAATCTCATCTGGTTCACCTTCCACCTACCTCATCAACAACCTTGCTGCCCCTTATCTGTATGTCATAAGGAACCCCAGGTTGACTAGCACCCCACCTGGTGAGCACTTCTCCGATAATGCCTCGGTGGGTTGACCTGTTGAAGTCATACCTGTCATCAAATGACTTTAATGTCCCTCGAAACCCAAAAAATTTCTGCTCCAGAGCGAGCCGACCCTGCAACCTCAACGTAATGTTCCCAAGGTACCCAGCCTGGTCTCCGGATGTAGAGAATGGGATGCGCGAATCCACAGAAAATTCACCCGTGCTTTCTCCAGAAATGAGAGCTCTCACCTGAGGAAAATCCACAACCCGTACCGCTGACGTGTCAATATCACTGAAATTCATTCGCAAGGGAGTTCCCGTACCCTTCCGATAGTGATTCAAGGCGTCCACGGAAGTTATTCGCCGAGCCGAAGGCTCACTCATTGCAGATGCCCCCCCAGTTCCACCAGGGGAAAAGATCTCACCTACGGGGCCTACCGACCTAACTCCATCCGATATAATCGGTTGACACCTCGCGGCAGCAGCTTCACATGGCCATCGTCCCTCAGGGTCTTTTAATCTATATGGATTATTACTCGCATACCAGTATCTATTGAATGCACCTGCAGGATCATTAAATGCCGTCACCGGATCTACCGACAGGAATCTACCCACCTGAGGATCGTAGTAGCGCTGCTGCAGGTAGTTCATGCCGGTCGCTACGTCCAGTACATGACCCGTGAAACCTGGTCCATCCTTTGGCACGCGATTAACGACATGGCCAAAGGGCTCAAATTCGGTCGTCTCCAATAGCTTCTTATCGATGTCAGTTACTGCTATCACGCTACCCAGCGCGTCCGTATGTTGATACTTCAACGTAACGGCGGCTCCAACTGCTTCGCGATGTGCAATCAAGCTTCCCCCCAAATAGATGTACTGGGTTGCCGTGCCAAGGCGCACATCACTGACATGCATCAATCGCCCGTCCCGGCTATAGAGGCTGTACTTGCTCCCGGTCGTATAGTCGCGAACACGCCGGCCCAAAGCGTCGTAGACATAGCTGGCCACCCCATTCACGCTCCGCAGCCGATTTCCGTAATCGAAGTTGAAACGTCGGCCATTCTTGTTGACCAGGTTCCCTTGGACGTCATAGCCAAGGCCTATTACGCTGGCGCCGCCACAACTGCCGGTTTTGACGTTGGTCAGCAGCCACTTTGCGTCATAGCAGTAGAAGTGGTCCCGGAATGCGGTGCCCGCCCCGACACTCACCCGCGTCAGGTTGTCCAGGGCGTCATACGAATACAATGCCTTACCGAACATCCGCGACGAAGCCGACACCAATCTATCCAATCCGTCATATGCCAAGTATGTGTTACGACGACCACCGATGTTGTCGACAACAGCGCTGACGTTGGCGTTCTTATCATAAGTATAAGAGACGTCAAGCCGCTTGTCGGCAACAGTGGAGCATCCGGTGGCGATGCAATCGACCCTGCGGTCAGGGAGTTGCCGTAGGTTCTGTGTCACCTTGTGAACAAGGCCATTTCCGTAGGTAAACTGCTTCAATGCTCCATTGGGGTGGTAACTGACCGCTCTCGCATAGTTGCCCGCTTGCGTCGCTTGGCCCAACGCATTGGGTGCATAATTTACCGTGTGACCGTTTGGATATCGCTCCGAGCTGAGGTGCCCGTTGGCGTTGTACGAATACGAGATAGGCCAGCTAATCTTGTTCCACAGCATCCGCTCTTCGGTAAGCTGCCGCCGCCTGTTGTAGCTGTAGCGCGTGGCGACTTCATTGCCATCCCCGTTGCTGGCGGTGAGAGAAGCGGGCATTCCATCCGGCATGTAGGCCCAGGCTTGATTTCCACGGCCATCGGGGAATGCAAGGGCTGTCAGGCGGTTCCGCGCGTCGTAGGATCTGGCCACACGTCGCGGCTGAATGGATGCAATAAGCCCCGTGGAGTGGCAGGCGATATTGGCCGCCAAACCGGATGCAGACCACGCCAGATTACCTGCTGCGTCGTATCCCATCAGGGTTGCGCCGGTTTCCGGCTCCACTGCACGGCATAACTCTTGCCGCGCGTTGTAGTGGTAAGTCTTTACCGCCTTGATCTTACCTTTGACATCCTGGCGTTCAATGGACAACGGCTTTCCGAACACGTCGCGGGCAATCGTGGTTACCGCGCCCTCTGGGTGAGTGATTTTGACCGGCGCATCGTAGGCTGGCTGATCGAACATCTGGTACCACGTGCGTGTCTGCTGCCCCCCTGGCTTGGTCACCAGGGTATAAGCGCCGGCTTTGTTGCTGAGGTATGAGGTGGTCGTACGAAGTAGCCCCAGCTCTGAGTCCTGGGCCACGCTATTCACTCGCCCAAGAGCGTCATAGCTGGTCCATGTCCCCTTGTCGTGATTACTCGAGCTGGAGGGATAGGAGCTGAACACTACCCGCCCTGCATGGTCATACTCATAGCCAGTGAAGCGCTGCGTTGAAGCAACCCTGCCGCTGTCATACTCCCGGATAAGAAGGGGTCGCCATAACGCATCGAAATAGGTTGTCTTTACTGCAGCACCGGTGCGAACGGTCTGTCGCCAGTGACCAGCAGGAATGCCATATTCCGCGGCATTGACCTGCACGAACTCCTGTGTTGTCGCGTTCCAGCTGGTGGCGCCGCCGAGAGGATAGTCCGTTCTCGCCAAACGCCCCATATGGTCGTAGCTGTAGTTGGTCACGTACCCGTTTTCGTCTGCTACACGTGATACCCAGCCATGATCATTGACGATTGCCGACTTCTTTGTTCCATCGGCATAACGAATGTTCTGCGGGACTCCTCGCTTCCAACCGGAGAGGGCGGTCACGTTTCCTGAGCCATCTTTCACCGTCGAGATCGTGCCGTCGCCGTGGTGGGTGAACGTCTGCGCTAGGCGACCGAATGACCAAACCTGAAGCACAAGCGCGGTCTTCTTGTCGTAGCTCATGCGTTCAATTTCAATGTCGTTGATGCTGCGCTTTGCCACCTGACCTAGAACCCAGTTACGGGTATCGTCGTGATACTCAATTGTTTCGGTTCGACTGAAATTCTCCGCATCAACCTCAAAGGAAAAGAGAAGATATGCAGCGGCCAGGCCCCGGAAACCAGATCGGTCCTTGGTTGCTTTGCGTTCACCGCCTCCCGCACAGCGGCATTCGTTTCGCGATCTACCGACGCGGAATCCTTTTCCCAAATCACCCATCTTCATGGAGCTCACATCCTTGCCGCGCCGATGAAGAATTTTTGCGTTCACCGTGATCTCTCTGGGATAGGTAAATCCCCTAGATTGGGTTCCAGCGTCCACTGCTGTGTCACCGGAATTTGCGGATTGCTTCCACCGGATCGCTTTCCCTATTGGCGTGTGGGGAAATTGGCCCTCGGCTCTCTGGCTATTGTCAGATGCAGAACCGACTGCTCCCTTTCGATGTGGTCTACCCACACAGCCAGAGTCCGACGGAAAGCATGTGTCGCCATCTTGACAACCATCCCGGTCGCTTATCATTCGCCAACCAAGGAATCACGAAGCAGTCATGGAACGAGCCCGTACACACCTGTATCAACCGCAGCGCGTTTCAGCCGCTGCCGCCCTGTTGCTGTTTCTGCTTTGCGCGGCCACCCAGGCCTGGGCGCAAACCGCACGCAAGCCCTCGCCCTACGAGTACCGCGAGCAAGCGCCCGCCGCTGCCGCGCCTGCCCAGGGCCCTGACCACCTGCAGCGCATCGACAACCGTGCGCAGTTCATGCAGCTGGCGCGGGTCTATAACCCGGGCACGGCGTTGGAGATGCCACATCTCATCTTTGTGATTGACCGGCGCAATGATGGGCGCATCTATTACATCAACACGCCGCGTCATGCCCTGCATGAGCAGTTTGTGCGCAGACAAGGTCTGCTACCGCGCTTGGACAAGGCCACCCTCAACGCTCAGTACCGCGATCCGCAACGGCGCTTCCTGTTCGGCACAGTGGCCTGGCAACGCGACCTGCCGGGCTATACCTACGAATTCTGGGAGGGCGACCAGCTCACCGCTGCCCTGCTTCGGCAAACCGACCAGGTGCTGCATGCCTCATTCCGCGATGCCATCCGCTTCAAGACCAACTCCACCCAACACGAGCAACTGGCACGGTCGATGGGCCTGCCCTTCGTCAGCCAGGAAGCACTGTTGCGGGAACAACGCTTCCTGCCACTGAACACCGGCCGCGCCGAAGGGCGGCTGCGCATCGTGCGCTCGGCCGAGCAGCTGCGTGATCCCTCGCCACGTGACATCCTGGTACTGGACGAAGTGCCGATTGCATTTGCACCGGTGGCCGGGCTGGTGACCCAGCGGCCTTCCACCCTGCTCTCCCACGTCAACCTGCTGGCCAAGGGCTGGGGCATTCCCAACGTGTACGTGCGCGATGCCCAGAGCGCGCTGCGCCAGTACGACGGACGCTGGGTGGAGCTTGAGGTCAGCAATAACGACTACCGGGTAACCCCGCGCACGCGGCCGGCGCGGACACCCTCTTCAACTGCTGCGTCCCCGGTTGCCCGCAACCTGCCCCGGCCTGATCTATCGGTCAGCGCACTCAAACCACTGTCCGCTTTACGGGTGCGCGACAGCAGCCACTGCGGCGTGAAGGCGGCTAACCTGGGTGCACTGCAGAACGCGCTGCCGCCATCGGCACGCGTGCCCGATGGCTTCTGCATTCCCTTCGCCCACTACGAAGCGGCGATGCAGCGGCTGCAGGTTGCCGAGCGCTTGGCCGCCATGCAACGGCGCCCGGGCTTTGCCACCGACGCTGGCATCCGGCGCGATGCACTGGCCACCCTGCGTGCGCAGATCAGCAACGCCGCACCGGACCCGGCTTTCGTCCGCAGCCTGCAGGCGCAGTGGCAGCAGCAGCTGCATGGTGGCGGTGTGTTCGTGCGCAGCTCGTCCAACTCCGAAGATCTGCCAGGCTTCAGTGGCGCCGGGCTGTATACCACCGTGCCCAATGTGACCCGCGCCGACGCACTGGCCAAGGCAGTGCACACCGTGTGGGCGTCGGTCTACAACTTCGAGGCCTATGAAGCGCGTACCGCGGCAGGATTGGGCCAGGATGCGGTAGCGATGGCCGTGCTGGTACAGACCGCCGCCCCTTCCGACAGCTCCGGGGTGATGATCACCCGCGACCCGTTTGATGCGGCCCGCCGCCACATCACCTATATCTCCGCCAAGCGCGGGCTCGGCATCCGCGTGGTCGAGGGCAAGCGACAGGCCGAGCAGGTGATGTATTCCACCTGGTCCAAGGCCGTACAGGTGCTGAGCCGTTCGGCGGAAGACACTCAGCTGGTTGCCAATGCCAGCGGCGGCGTACGCGAGGTGCCCATTACCGGTTCGCGACAGGTGCTGACCGATACGCTGATCGCGCGCCTGGCTGCCATTGGCAACAAGACCAAGCAGACACTGGGCGGCGTGGATCAGGACATCGAGTGGGCAGTTGTTGGCGACGAAGTGCTGATTCTTCAGTCCCGCCCCTATGTGGATGGAAGCTCGAGGTAGTCGCCGTACCCAGTTGTCTTCTCGGATGCTTTTACGATCACCAGGAAAGTCTGACTACGCAGCCGACGCTGCGCGCCAAGGTCCTTCACCCGACGATCCAACACAGCAACTATCGTGGTACCGCTGCCCCGCACTGGAGCCAATACAATGCCCAGCGTTACTGCCCTATGGCGTCGTTCCGTGGTGAAACTGGCCCTTGCCGGATTCGCTGTCGTTGCCCCTTCCGCCGCTGCGCGGTTGACCGAGGAGTTACTGACAGTGCCTTCACCCGCATCCGTACGCCCCCTTCCATCGGCGGACAGCGCGGCCCAAGCGGTACTGGCGGCGCTGCCCACCGCGCCGACGCAGTCACCACGTCCCTGGGTGACGCATGCCGTGGAGAAGGCCATGCAGGCGCAATGGTGCCCCGATGCAAACCGCGACAGCCCACCGCCCAGCGAGCGCGCGGCCGGTACTGCCTTGCTGCACAAGCCCTGTCTTGGTTTGTTGCCGCAGAACCTCGGCAGGGTGCTGCTGGCCATACCCGAAAGCGCCATCCACATCTCACAGCAGACACGTACCCAGCTGTTACGCGAACCACAACCCTATCTGGCGGTGAAGGGACGAAGCGACCGCCCGGATTTCATCACCACCGTCGATTTTCTTGAAGGCATCACCCTGCGTTCTTTCGAGGGGACAACACCTGCGGATACTATCTATCTGGTGGAGGGCCCTTTCCGCTGCATCGATGATGCGCCGTTGGTTCCACGCGAGGGCGAATACGTATTGGCTGCCGGCAGCTGTAGATCCGCGCTCGCGGATACCCGTCTCTACAAGTGGTCCAGCGGTGCATTGGCAGACGTCACCGCCGAGTACCTGCCCGCGCCGCGACTCAGTGCCGCCGAACAAGCCGCCCTGGCGCCGGATTCCCTGCGAATGGACCTTACCCAATTGAGCCAAGCCCCGGTACTTCGTTGGTCGGCGCTACTGAAGAGTCGTTACCCCGGTGCTACACCTGACGATTACACGCCTATCGATATGCCGGCGGGTATGTCTCCCTCCAGGCAATTAGACAGGACGCTTGCTTTCGATGCGCTGGAGTGGGACGGCGTGAAGTTTTCAAATCAGGCTCCCACAAACCCGACGGAATGATTCAACGCCTTCACCTACCGACTCGAACCGAGAGGCTGGAAAAACACCCTCATCCGAACGATCAAACTTCCCCTACCCCACACGCTTTGCCCACTTGAGCATCTTCACCACGCAGGGGCCAGATATTCCTCTAAAAATAGGGGTGCAGCACAAGCTGCTTCCGAGGAATTCTCATGAAAAGGACGTTCTCAGCGTTGTTGATGGTGGCGATTTCCGCTCTTTACATATCTTCGGCACAGGCCAACGATGTTGGCCGCGTAGTCGAGTGCAACAGCTGCCCATCCACGGTGAATGCGGCAATCTCCAAGGGAAATGGCCTGACGGCAGTCGTGGACTTTGACAACGTCACATTGACAGCCTATGAAGTTGAGTACGATCGCGAGCGCAGGCGCTGGCGTGCCACCCGGGTTCCCGTTCCAGGCCCGATAACAGCTGCATTCCTGAGGATCGTGGAGGCAGCATCCAGAGGCGCACCTGGGGGCAGCCAACAGCCCAATCGCCCCGCCCCGGCCAAGGCGCCGGACAATTCTCCCGCCGAGGGAAAAGCCGACAAGGGAAAGGGGGGACTGGTAGTCACCGTTGACCCGGACAACCCACAGGCATCCAATCCTTTAGGGTTCAGATTCCCGGACGCCTACAAGAACCTCAATGCAGGCGATATCGTGATTTCTGCGACGGCAAGAACGCAGTTCGGGCAACAACTTGGAAAAGGGCTCGCAGCCGCGGACACCACCAGTGCAGCCTGGAATTCGGTTGCCCTGACGGTGCAGGAACTCGCACTTTCATGGGCCGAAAAGTTTGGCGGCGGATCGATAATTGTGATCGTGAATTGGCGGGATGGGTCCAGAACCCTCTACAAAGTCACGACAGACAACGTTGCAGAGGCCAAATATGTGGACGGTGAAAGCCGTGACAGCAATGGAAACAGGATTCCCGATGCGTCCATCACCGTACCGGCTACCGCACCAACCTATGTCGGAAACTACACTTTCGGCAGGGGCGGAACCGGCACCAGGAACATCAACCAGTGGAGACAATCCGCTGGGTTGTACGGCGTGAGAGTAACTGGAGAAAACTCCGGTCGTAATCAGATTCAATGTACCTGGGATGGAAGGAACCTGATCTGTCGAGCCATATAGCCAAGCAGCCTTGGCCCCGCGCTCTTGCGAGCCAAGGTCGATGCAACGGCTTTGGTTCGCATAACAACGCACAGGCTGCGGCCTGCCTTGCCTGACTCAAGGCACTGCTCACAAGACGTGCTGCACAGCGAGGCCAACGCAAGACTTGCTGCGCTACATGCATCACGCGCCCAAGCAGAAGGCCCGTGATTGCGATCGTGTCCCCGGACTATCCACCAGTTGATACGGTAATCCCCCCGCTTTTGGCGGCTGCTAAAAGTGGATCTATGCGGCCATTCGACCTACCCCAAGCGCAAGCCAATGCCAACAGCTGCCGCTACTGCAATGTCTCCGTTTCTATTTCCTGCTCAAATTCTATTTTCTGCTCAAAGCCCGTATGAACCCGGCGTTGAGTCTTGCTTTGCTCGATGCGGTTGCGGCCGGTGTGCTTACCGCGGTACAGGGCAGCATCGGCTTGTTGCATGGCGTGGCCCAGGCCGGCCTCGCTGGCGAAGCTGTCCGATATGCCGATGGTGACGGTGCAGCGCAGGCCTGCGTAGTGCATGCCATGCAGCATCGTCTTCTGTTCGATACTGCCACGCACGCGCTCGGCCACCCGCAGTGCCACCTTCTCGTCGGCACCCACGCAGATCACCGCGAACTCCTCCCCACCCAACCGGCAGACCAGGTCATCCTTACGCACCGAGGCGCGCAGGGCGTCGGCCACACCGCATAGCACCGCATCGCCCACCTGGTGACCATAGGTGTCGTTGATGCGCTTGAAGTGGTCAACGTCCACCAGCAGCAGACGCGCATGCCGGCCCGGGCGGTGGAAGAGACGATCCAGCGCGGTGATTAAGCCGCGACGGTTGAGCAATTGGGTAAGCGGATCGACGGCGGCCATGTTGCGCAGCCTGTCGGTGAGCCGGCGCAGCACCAGCCAGACGATGGACGGCGGCAGGATGGTCGCCAGCGAGCACATATAGACATAGAAGACCATCGAGAAGCGGGCATCCATGTTCAGCGCCTCAAAGCCACCGCCCAGCAGCTTGCTGAGCTTGATGAGGTTCAACACACAGATGCCGCTGATCAAGCCGGCAAACAAGGCCATCTCGCCGCGCAGATCCTTGCCGAAACTGCGCATGCCGTACAGCAGCATCAACACCATGCTGATGAAGGTCACCGAACAGGTGCCCGCCAGCAGCATATAGCGCGCCACCGGCCCGAACGCCCAGTTCACCAGCAACTGCAGCAGGCTATAGCCCACCGCCAGGCACAGCAGCGGCTTGCCCAATGGCGTTGCATGGCCAAAGAACCGCGCCCCGCCCACGCAGTAGGCCAGCAGGGAGCACAGCGTGAGCGTGTGGTTGACCAGGCTGTTCCAGCTCCAGCCCGGCGGCCCTTCCAGCAGCTGCAGCACATAGGCGCAGCCCAGCATCAGGTTGGCCAGCGCAAAGACGTCCATGCCCATTTTCTCGTCCTGCAGGCGACGACTGATGAGCTGGAACATCACGGTGAAGCTCAGCAGGTAAACGCAGAGCATGCCGACTAGGAGTGTGGCGATCATGGGTGGTCAACAATGAAGGCAGACAAAAGCACGCCCGTCCCGCCCCCGCGAAACGATGCATGCATAATTGATTTCGCAACGCTGCCGCTAGCCCCCGGCAAGACGCGTTGTCCCCGCGCGTATGTTACAGGCGTTCCCTACCACCTTGAATGGTGATGAAGCGCGAGCAGACTACTGATCACCGCTCTTACGTTTCACCAAGCCCCGTACAGCATGGGAGGCTTGATGTTGCGGCGCTCCATCCAGCTGTCGGCAGGAAAAACTCCGATACAGACACTGTCCACAATCAGCCGTCTCAAGATCTGAGACGAGTACTACCCAGAGTCTATCCGCCGATCTTGCGTGGTCCCGAAACCTACAGATTTTCGGGGATCCACCTGATTTTTTTCTTTTCCCACGGGAAGAAATTGGACATAATGTCCCCGTTGTTCCCGGAGCCACCATGAATACGTACCAATTGATCGACCTTTCCCTCCAACGCTTCAGCCCGAAGGAGGTCGCCCAGGCACTGGGAGTCGATCCGAAGACTGTCCGCCGCTGGCAGACCCGTGAGACTGAACCCAAGCCCTATATAGCGGACGCCATACGCCAGCGCCTTCTTCCGTTCGGTGACCCCCCAGCAGGCGAAGGGAAATTCCGTTTCATCGATCTGTTCGCCGGCATCGGCGGCATCCGTACCGCCTTCGAGAAGCAGGGCGGCCGCTGCGTGTTCACCAGCGAATGGGACCCTTACGCGGTAAAGACCTATCGAGCCAACTTCCACGATGGGGAAGGCCATGTGTTCGCCTCGGACATCACAAAAGTTCACGAGAGCGACGTACCTGACCACGACGTGCTGCTCGCAGGATTCCCCTGCCAGCCATTCTCCATTGCAGGTGTTTCAAAGAAGAACGCACTGGGCCGTCCACACGGTTTCTCGGACAAGACGCAAGGTACCCTCTTCTTCGACGTAGCCCGCATCATTGCAGAGAAGAAGCCACGCGCGTTTCTGTTGGAGAACGTCAAGAACCTGATGAGCCACGACAAGGGCCGCACATTCTCGACCATCATCGACGTGCTGCAGAACGAGCTTGGCTATCACGTCCATTACAGGGTGATCAACGGCAAGCACTTCGGTCCGCAGCATCGTGAGCGCATCATCATCGTCGGCTTCCGCGAGGAAGTGCCATTCACCTGGGACGATCTGGATCTACCTGACTTCAGCATCGCCCCCAAGATGGGCTCGGTGATGCACAGCCAGGATGGCTCCGAGCCCGCTGATGCTCCTTATATCGGTGGCGCGAAGGGCAAGGTTCTGGACAAGTACACACTCTCAGACAAACTTTGGGAGTACCTGCAGAACTACGCGGCAAAGCATCGGGACAAGGGAAATGGCTTCGGCTTCGGTCTGGTCACCCGCGAAACGACCTGCCGCACCTTGTCTGCCCGCTACTACAAGGATGGTTCGGAAATCCTGATCTCACAGGGTTCGAAGAAAAACCCCCGACGTCTGACGCCGCGCGAATGCGCACGCCTCATGGGCTTCGATGACAATTTCCGGATCCCGGTGTCCGATACCCGTGCATACAAACAGTTCGGCAACTCAGTGGTGGTTCCAGTGATCAGCGAAGTTGCACGAATCATGATTCCGCATCTTTTACAGGAATCCGCTTCGGAGCCGGCCAAGCCGGCAAAGAAGAAGGTCAAGGGCTGAAATTGGTAGATAGCCTTACCCCCGCGCAACGATCCGCACAGATGTCGCGGATCCGTGGCTCGAACACCAAGCTGGAGGTCCTTGTCCGCAAGGCTCTCCATGCCCGGGGGTTCCGTTATCGTCTTGGCGGCGCTGGATTGCCTGGACGGCCGGATATCGTGCTGCCGAAATATCACACTGTGGTCTTTGTCCATGGATGTTTCTGGCACGGGCACGATTGCCCGTTGTACCGTCTACCCAAGACAAGACCGGAGTTCTGGCAAGCGAAGATCGATTCCAACCGTTCTCGCGATGAGCGGGTGAAAGCTCGGCTCATGGAGATGAGTTGGAATACTGTTGAAGTATGGGAATGTTCACTGCGAGGCATTCACGAAGAAGGCCGAGCAGCCTTTTTCGACGGACTTGCCCTTGCAATCAAACAAAATAGTTGAAGCTTCATGGAGGAAATTACCTTGTTCCAGAACGTTGCCGAAGAGAGCGAGTGGCAGCTCGTCGAGCATTGGGTGTCTCGAAGCAACAAGCTTTTCCTCAAGAAGCTCTCCAGGAACGACACCTCCTGGGCCGATGACAAGGGCAAGCATCAGGCCGGAATCTATATTCCCCGCCTGATCCGCGAATCGGGCTATTTCCCCTCGCTGTCGGCCCGGCAAGACAAGCCACATATTTTCCAGGCTTCCTGTGTGACTTTCTGGCCACAGACAGGCGAGCACAAGAACTCGGGCATGCGCCATTACAGCAATAAGGGCCCCGAGACCCATCTGACAGTCATTCCATCAGAGCTGTTCAAGGGATTGAGCCCGGCGTCATGGCTCATAGGTGGCCGACTGAAAGAACCTGTCGCGGAGGCGATGTACTGGTTCATCGTCATCGACTCGACCAGTCAGGATGCGGAGATTCTTGAGACCAGTCTGGATATCGATTCCGATTTCCATCATGAGATCATCGAACCATCCGCGCTGCTGAGCGCTAGGGCTTTGGATCGGGATGCCTCTGCCGAGCTGATCGAGCAGATCAACGCAGCGGTGCGCCAAGGAACGCTGCACAAGCTTCTGGCATCTGTCGCCACTCTGCCCTCTCCATCGAAGTTGGCTGAAGAAGCACAGGCTGCTTACTTCAAGACCGACAAGCTGGGATCGCTGGATCCCTTCCAGATGGATGCGCCCGGCGATGCAGTGATGCGCATCAGCCGCGATCACGAATATCAGATATTCAAACGCTATGAATTGCGGCGCCGTGCCGTTGAAGTGATATCCGCATTGATCCAGCACTCGGACCTGACAACCTCAGTCGTACGGGGCTTCGCGGATCTTGACCGGATCTTCCTGAGTGCAAGCCAGCAACGCAAAACCCGAGCCGGACGCTCATTCGAGTATCACCTGGCAGCCCTGCTCAAAGCAGGCAAGGTCCGTTTCGAAGAACAGGCGATTCTGGGAGGACGTAGGCCGGACTTCGTACTTCCAGACAAGCGTTCGATCCAACAGAAGAACGCGCGCGACTACAACGACGCCGCCATCCTTTCAGCCAAAACCACGCTGCGTGAGCGCTGGAAGCAGGTCACGCATGAACGGTTCAACTGCGCGATCTTCCTGGCCACAGTCGATGATCGCGTTTCAACCCAGGCCTTGGATGAAATGCAGGCCGCCGACATCGCCTTGGTGGTTCCTGAATCCTTGAAGACAAGCAAGGAAGCTGCGTACAGCAAACACCCAAACGTCATCTCGTTCCGGGATTTCTTCCAGAATGAAGTGAAGCACAAACGCCCCGCCCTGCTTGCCGTCGATATCAAAAGATCCAGCTGACAGGTAGCCGGATGTTCACGTGGGCTGGTTCGCAAAGCAGGCAGTCAATGCCTGCTTCGCGCTGCTGAGCCAATGTGACTTCAGGCTACGACCTCGGCTGGAACCTTTGCCGGCGCCCAGGTCCCGTACTCTCTGGGAAGAATATCGATGATCTGTTCCGCACTCATCGCCCGAAGCAGGTAGGTTCTTTCGAATTGACCAAAACTCAACGCCAATCTTCTAAGGCCGCCCAGCCCAACTCTACTGAGAGGGTCCTTTCTATGCTCCGGTTTTCGAGCCGCTGATGCCCCCCGCTTGACACGTCCATCAGCGTCCAGATACAGCACCCCGGCAACTCTCCAGAAACTCGGGTGCATGTATATCTCCTGCCGGGAGGCGATCTGCTCAGCGATTTCGCCCCATGGTGAACTGGGCGAGCCGAAAGGTAAGCGCGCGCTCGCACCATGGAGATTCACGATCTCCCAAGCTGTCCGTGCAATCAGTCGGTATCCTTTGCGCTGCCCGGCATTGATGTAGTGGGCCTCATTGAGCGGGAGCCCTAACTTACCTCTGCCCCGCCGCAACAAGCTGTCGATCATCGCAAGTGATATCCACGCCCACATGTCGTCTCTGCTGCGCAGCGCAAGCCTGTCCGCATCCAGTCCGAATACCTCCTCGTGAAGATACCTGCCAAGGTCATAGGTAGTCTCAAACGTCTTATCAAGGTCAATCCGATAGTCGCCGTCCAATTCGGTACGAAACTTGGGATCCGTCAAAATTTCTCGCGGTGGAGACCCTGCTGGCGAGTTCAACCAACCACGAAACTTCCCCAGGCCGTCCGCGTTGAGTGCTGCGATCTGGTGCGTCATTCCATATCTCCCTGCATCTCGGCAGCTATGCGATCAAATTGATGCCTTAGCTGCCCTCCTTGGGCGAAGCTACGCGCGGCTGCAGTTGCCCATTCTTCTGGCATATCCTCATCCGGCGCCTCCTGCATGCCCAAACTGCTGAAGTACTCCTTCCACTTTCCCATCCAACTGCCATCGTCATCCAGTGCGCCACTGTTCTCAGCAATGAGCATGGCAATCTGACGCATAACCTCCGGCATCACCAACGCGACAAACCATTGGTGCGCGACCGCAGCTTGCGCCGTAGGGAAAATGGACCGTTCAACCATCAAACAGGGCTTACCTTCAGGATCATCGACGGTTGGAAGCTCAAGAAGCCATATCGGACCTTCAAGATCCATCGGCTGGATATCAACAAGGCTACCGCCGAGGTTTCCAGCCTCATCGACCGGCTGCACCCCATCCGCATAACCGAGGAGACGAACTTCACCAGGAAGATTGAATACAAAGCGGAAACGGAGCGGTTTGTCACGCGCCAGTTCATTGATGAAAGCGGGTTTACGCTGAAATGCCGCCGACTCTCCAAGCTCAATGTACTGTTCGGTGCTGCCTGCGCCAGCGATGCAGCTCATTCGCGATTCTGGCGGTATACCCGCCGCTTTGTAATCAAACCGTTCGAGCCAGAAGGAGCGGCCGACGCCAACCTCATCTGCAACCCGCAATGTGAAGTGTTTGCGATCAATCTGCTTCAGATCGGTTGGATTAGTCCGCCGCGATATCTGCTTCATCAGCCGCCTCCTTGTACTTCAGCTTGATATCCAACTGGCGGTGAGCGTCGAAACCCCTCAACGTCACTGACGAGCTCGCATCCGCCAGAACGAATCTCAACTCATTTCCATCGCGGTGCAGACTATCCACATCGACCAATTCCACCGGAAAACGCTTCTCGTCGTTCAACCAGAAATCTGCAGCGTCCCAGAGCTTGAATGAGTCTCCCTGCACCGTCGCGTAAGCTACCTGCACGGCGCATTCCAGGGGAACGAACTTCGAATCCTGTGAGGTTGTCGCCTGCACAAGGAACCCGTCCGAACGCGGTTTCAGGGAAACCGGCTTTGGCTTGGCCGGGGGGACATCGACGAGCAGATCTTTGCCCGGCCTCTCCTCACGGGGCGCACCGCCACTTTCCCCCTTCTTCACCCGTTCCAGCTGGGTCGGATCCGCGAAGTAGAGCGAAAGCGCCGTTTCATCCCGCTTGCCGGTAGGTGCGAGCAGCTGCACCAGCTTCGATGCTGCATTTCTGACAGCGGTAAGCGCTGCCCCTGGCGACACGTAGTTCGCCTTGACCTTGGGACGTTGTGCGTTCCATGTCCTATGCGTAGGTTCCTCTGCACAGACAAGGAACTCCGACAGGTTCAAGTCATCGATGAACGTCAACGCCATGACAGGCATGACGGCCTTCACGTTCTTGAGCTTCTTCTCACCATCGATGGCCAGATCCTGCCGGACGAAAAGCTCTTCGCTTTTCTCCAGCTCTTGATCCTGCTGCAGAAACACCTGGAAAGTAGTGGCCAAAGACTTGCCTGCCTTCGACTTGATGCCAAGCGGAAACTCCACGACCACCGGCTCTCCCAGCTCGAACGCATCTTTCAGGCGGCCCAACTCGCCCTCGGTGAAAACGGAAGCCTCCAGCTTTTTAGTCCAGTCAGGCTTTGCTTTGGCCAAAGGAGCTTGGCCTGTTCTCGCAGCAGCCAAACGCAGAAATTCGCGATACAGCGCACTGGAGCGTGCATCCCCTCCAAGCTGCTTCGCATGAGCCACGATCGTGCTTTGATTGAGAACGACATCGCCCACTGTCACTTCCAACCGCCCGCGACAGATGGCGAAGAAGAACTCATTGACAACCGCCTTATGGATCAGCGCCTCACTCAGATCTGCCTGCGGCAAAGGCACGATGAAGCTTGTACCAGCCTCATTCCCTCGCGCCAGCTTCAGCTCCTGCTTCACAGCCTCGATGAGTGTCGATTCCGTTACCGGCTCTGCCAGATGTGAAGGATTTTCAACACTGCCCCAGCGCGCCTCTTTGGCCCACCGGTCTTTGCTATTGCCGATTCGATAATTGCGCCTGAAGCGCGAGCAGCCGAACAGAAGTGCTTTCCGGTCAGAATGACGCTGCGTCAGCGCGAACACCGAACGCACCGTACTGGCCAGATACAATGTAATCTTGCCTTGGCCAGCGCCGCCATTTGATCTGGCCTGCTTGGCACCTTCACCTTCACGGAACCAGAACGCGTTCCAGTTTTCGCTTGGTCCATCCACAGAAGAGTCGTCGTACGCACCTTCAAGGCCGGTAGTTCCGAAGTCCTCGATGATCAGAAACCTGCTTCTCTGGGGCAGCTTGCCGTCCAGCAGCTGTCCTGACTGAGCATGCGAGAGCCATGCCTCCTGGAAGAGCGACCTGCAGAATCTGCTATCGGACGTATCCACTTCCACGATGCGATAGCTGACTTTCACCTTGTCGTCGGGCCGGGCCCGTGCATCCAAGGGATTCTGCAGCGTCTCACGTACAAGAATTTCGACGTCAGTGCGTTCTTCAACCGCAAAGTTGTCGTCCACCGTGCTCGCACCCGAATTCTCGTTCGGATTCAACGGCCTGAACTGCCATACAGCCATGTAGCCCCCTATGCAATCAGATAATCCATGCTTGATGCCCAGGATCACCTGTTCGTCCTTTGAACTGACATAGATACCAAGAGTGACAGCGGTAGGCAAGACAATCGAAGTGCCGCACGACTCAAATTCTCACGAGATATGCGCTCGTAAGATCTTCGACTGAGCTACAACTTGTCGCGTCATTGCAGATCTGGCTTTGCTGAGGACAATTCAGCAAACCGGGACGATACTTCCGACCGCGGAACGTAGAAAGTTCCCGCAGTTGCTGCAGCGACATTGAATGGCCATGCACAGCCCCAATGTGTACCGAACGGCCTCCCTTCATGTTGAACCGGGTAGTCCACGAGAACCGAACCATCGTCTCCACCTGGGCCGATGCCCCCTCCACCAAGTGCAGGAGTAAACCGTCATTAAAGCAATGAAAACGCTGTCTTTGGTCGAAGCGAGCCCAACAGCTTCGAATCAACACGAATTGAATGGTGTGGCGGGCCTGAAATCAGTATTCGGAAAAGAGGAGTTCCGCGGACCTGCCCTGTTCATGTATGACGAGGGCATCATAGTCGCCACAGCGAACATTACATGGTACGACTCGCGTGAAGCCCACCCTGTTAGATCTGAGCATCGCCTATATTTCCAGTCGAATCCAGTGATGGATGCAGCGAAAGCAGGCGATGAAGTTACGGTCACTCGATCAGCAGATGGCTCGATTCAAGTAGACATAAGTCCGTGCTGATCGTCGTCCCGAATAATCAAACCCGCACATTCAATGGACTCCAGACCACCCCTGGAGAAGTCCCCTTCACTTCCTCTCCAATAATATATAGCCGGCCGCAACCGACGAGGGCCAGAGTCAGATAACCCGACTCTGACCCCTGTTTCCTTTCCCCTGTTCTTCTTTTTGCCTTTGCTCGTACTACATCTGACCAACAGGTCGGACCATGCTACGGAGCATTTTCTCCTGTGCAGCAGACATCTTATCTAGAACACCAGATGTCCTGACATCGAGTCGCTTCACTTCTCGCATCCATTTCACTCTAATCTGGTCCAATAGCAGCATTCTAGGATCATCAAATGACAACCGATCAGAGTACTCTACAAGATACGTGAAAATAGTCATGAACGGATGTTCATGCAAGTCGCCAAAACCCTGAGCATGTGCGACGCTTTCGTGAAGATAAGCCTCGCCCTCTAGGAAATAGTCCCAAGCGACCTCATTTTGGACAGCATCATCCACGGATGCCTTGAGCCTAACTCGCCCAAGAGTATTGAGCGAGAAGGCATGCCTATGAACTAGTACGCTTTTCTTTGCATATGAATATGCCCTATCGTGAAAACGAGCATCACTTTCCAACAACGCTCGCTGATCCCAAAATCGCCCGTTCCAATCAAAATGGCGCTCAAGCTCCGCATACCACTTTCTTGCCCGGTCAACCGTACTCGATACCGCCATAACACCATCTTTATCCATCAACTGCCTAAGTATAAGCACAGGATACGTCCTCCTCCTCATAGAGGCAGAAGATACTAATGGCGCTAGCGACTTGGCTACCCTTAGAGAAAGATCATATTTATCTGAAGGACTCAAGTGAGCCTTAAATACATGCTCGGCAAACATTCTATGCCTAAACCTATATCCTCGCGAATCAAGCACAACAACCTCATCGTCACTCTCATCGTAGACACAAATTTCATTTACGGAGGAAACCCCCGCGATATCTAAAACCACCGATATAGGCAATGAATAACCGAACCTATTAACCGTCGTTACCGCCTTCATGGCAGAGACATGGGAATCTTTCATCCCCCGAGTCATCGTAGACCACTCGCGATCAAGTCGGCCATAGAAGCCTCGGGCTTTCTCTAGGCCACTTAGGCCCATGAACAAATCGCCGGCGCAGTCTCTTTCTATGTATTTCCAGAACTGTTGATCTGACCAACCCGTAGCGTCGCCCATCCGCGCAGCCCCCCTCCTCTTTTGAGCGATGGCTAAAGCATCAATACGAACCGCGGGCCCGATATCGAACTCTTCTATTAGAAACTCGCCAAGATCAACCTGAAGTATCGCAGATCGTCTGCTGCGCTCGGCCACCGCCAACAAGCACTGAACCCCGTTCTTCTTGCAGCCAACCATTATCTCTCGAATACTTCCCGAGAAATCAGCAGCATTGTCGAACAACAGAAGGGTTTTTGGATTTGCCTTTAGCCAAGCCACTGTGGCATCGACATCAGGCCTCTCCGTCTCTCTGAATCGAAAAACCCGATAGCCGAGCGAAATGAAATTCCTACCCAACCTGAGCAAAGCTGTTGAGCGACCGGCCCCTGGCATACCACTAAAAAGGACGGCACCAGAGCCGCCGGTTGCACCAGCACCCTTTAGCTTCCGCTCCGCAATCAGAGTCACAGACCTCTCCCCGTCAAGTTCCGAAGTGATATCTGCCCACAAGGGTTCATCCCCCCCGTAGTAGTCGTGACTACGGCGCCCTGCTGAGCGACTATCTCCGAGTAGCTCAAATTGCTGATTGAAGCGAGCGATGATGCCTGCCAGCATCGGAGATCGAGTCATTTCCTCATAGCTGCTCTTGTAATTTTCTACATCAACAATCAAAGCACTGAAGAATTCCTCGGCATCTGCATCGATTGCGACAACACCGCCGCGATTCAAACGGCGCTTATCTAGAGCTGAAAGATCCTTGATTATTGCGATTGAAGGAAATCCCGTTGCCTGGCGAGCTTTACTACCTGTGTGAACCGCGCCAGCAAGGTCCACCTCCTCTACTAAGCGAGCACCAATAGTGAGAAATGGGGTCTGAACCCATTTGCTCCAGAACTCTGAGTGCCAATCACCCTGTCCTCGCAGAGCCTTCGCATAGTCACGAATAGCAAATACCAGTGATTTCGCGGAAGCTGGCAGAGTTGATGCTCGTCCATGAAGATGAACTATTTGAACTTGCTGATTGGCAATAAGTGGCGGAGCTAAATTATCCGTCCAAGTCACTGCAATTGGTTTGAACATCCCTGTTTCGTGCCGAGTTCGCTCAAATATGTCGTCGATGTTTAAAGTCCATATCCTACTCCATGGGAACTTCAAAACAGATGCGTGCCATGTCGGCGTCACTCCAACAAATCGCTCCCGCAGATACTTGACCGTTCTATCTTCAGTTTCTTGCTCACTCACGGCCTCCTCATAGACCACAGAAAGGTTCCGAGCATCCTCCTCAGCGAACCCAAGATGAAGCAAATTATTCAACTCCTTACCTAAACCAGGGCCACTGGGGAGGTGCCGCCCCAATCTATCCTTTGCGCTCATGCTAAAACCGGCGCCAAGCAATAGGCCATATTGCCCATCAAAGATGCCTCGCACGAGTTGCTCCGCATCCCCAAGTGCAAGCCCAAACTTCAGCAGTTCCATCCCCCCCCCTTTCCAGCATCGATTTGCAATTGATAGTACGCATTCATGCTCAAAAGAAAAGGCGGCCAATGGCCGCCTTTTCACTCGTCAATTAATTGACGAAATCAAACCCCAACAGGGTTAGCCTTCTCCGGATCAATCCCATACTGCTTGATAGCCCGGGCAACATCCTTAGCCGTCATCTTCCCATCCTTAGCAAGCGCCGCAATGGCCGCATGCGCGATGTAATACCGGTCAACCTCGAAGAAGCGACGCAGGTTGGCACGGGTATCCGAACGGCCGAAGCCGTCCGTGCCCAGTACCGAATAGGTAGCCGGCACGAAGGCGCGGATCTGGTCGGTGTAGGCGCGCACGTAGTCGGTGGCGGCGATGACCGGGCCCTGGCGGCCTTCCAGCAGCTCGGTGACGTACGGCTTGCGCGGTTCGGCTTCCGGGTGCAGGCGGTTCCAGCGCTCGGCATCGAAACCATCACGACGCAGTTCGTTGAAGCTCGGGCAGCTCCAGATGTCGGCGGTGACGCCGAAATCCTTGTCCAGCAGTTCGGCCGCTGCAATGGCTTCGCGCAGGATGGTGCCGCTGCCCAGCAGCTGCACGCGCAGCTCGCCCTTCTTCGGCTTGCCGGCGTCGGTGAGCAGGTACATGCCCTTGATGATGCCCTCGGCTGCGCCTACCGGCATGGCCGGGTGGGCGTAGTTCTCGTTCATCAGGGTGATGTAGTAGTACTCGTCGATCTGGTCTTCCATCATGGCCTTGGTGCCGTGCTGGAGGATGACGGTTACTTCGAAACCGAAGGTCGGGTCGTAGCTGCGCACGTTCGGGATGCCGCCAGCAACGATGTGGCTGAAGCCATCTTCGTGCTGCAGGCCTTCACCGTTCAGCGTGGTGCGGCCGGCGGTGCCGCCGAGCAGGAAGCCGCGGGTACGCATGTCCGCTGCCTGCCAGGCAATGTCGCCAATGCGCTGGAAGCCGAACATCGAGTAGTAGATGTAGAACGGCAGCATCGGCACGTTGCTGACCGAGTAGCTGGTACCGGCCGCCATCCATGAGGACATGGCACCCGGCTCGCTGATGCCCTGCTGCAGCACCTGGCCGCTCTGGTCTTCGCGGTAGTACATGAGCTGGTCGGCGTCGACCGGCTTGTACTTCTGGCCGTACGGGGCGTAGATGCCGATCTGGCGGAACAGGCCTTCCATACCAAAGGTACGCGCTTCGTCGGCGACGATCGGCACCAGGCGCGGGCCCAGTTCCTTGTCACGCAGGCTGATGTTCAGCGTCTGCACGAAGGCCATGGTGGTGGAATAGGTGCGCTCGCCGGATTCCTTGAGCAGGCGCTCGTAGGTTTCCAGCTTGGGGGCGACGAAGGATTTGTCGGCCTTCTGGCGACGCTGCGGCAGGTAGCCGCCCAGCGCTGCACGACGCTCCTGCAGGTACTTCACTTCCGGCGAATCCGGGCCCGGGTGGTAGAACGGCACCTGGCCGTCCTTGAGCTGCTCGTCGGTGACCGGGATGTTGAAGCGGTCGCGGAAATGGCGGACCGACTCGTCGTCCAGCTTCTTGGTCTGGTGGGTGGGGTTGAGCGCTTCGCCAGCGCTGCCCATGCCGTAGCC